>NZ_LMCO01000013.1:0-88499 GCF_001424825.1 Ensifer sp. Root31
GATCAGCGCCGCCAAGGGTTCGGCCAGATTGTTGGCAAGGCTTGCATCCTCGGCCACCAGCACCTTGGCAACGCCGGAAAGCTTGGCGGCCTGGTCGGCAGCCGCCTTGGCACCGGCACCGGCCACCAGCACATGCACGTCGCCGCCRATTTTGGCGGCCGCCGTCAGCGCCTTTGCCGTCTGGTCGGAAAGGTGGCTGCCGTCGTGGTCAGCCAGAAGCAGAATAGCCATGGTTTTGTTCTCCCTTTCGGTTCGAGCTCAACGATCCCTTGGCGATCGGAGCTCAACGGTTCTGACGTGGTTCATGCGTTTGTCCGCAAACCGGTTCCCACTTTGCGGANCCCTTTCGGTTCGAGCTCAACGATCCCTTGGCGATCGGAGCTCAACGGTTCTGACGTGGTTCATGCGTTTGTCCGCAAACCGGTTCCCACTTTGCGGAMGCATGAACTAGAGCACGCCGGCTTCGGTCTTGAGCTTYTCGACCAGYTCGGCCACCGACTTGACCTTGATGCCGGCCTTGCGGCCTTCCGGCTCCTCGGTCTTCAGCACCTTCAGCCGCGCGGTCGTGTCGACACCGAAGTCGGCAGGGGTCTTTTTGTYGAGCGGCTTCTTCTTCGCCTTCATGATGTTGGGAAGCGAGGCATAACGCGGCTCGTTCAGGCGCAGGTCGGTGGTCACCACCGCCGGCAGCTTGATGTCGATCGTCTGCAGGCCGCCGTCGACTTCACGCGTCACCGTTGCCTTGCCGTCACCGATCTCGACCTTGGAGGCAAAGGTGCCCTGGGCCCAGCCCAGAAGCGCCGACAGCATCTGGCCGGTCTGGTTCGAATCGTCATCGATCGCCTGCTTGCCGACGATGATCAGCCCCGGCTGTTCGGCCTCGGCCACACCCTTGACGATCTTGGCAACAGTGAGCGGCTCGACCTGGTCGTCGGTCTCGACCAGGATCGCCCGRTCGGCGCCCATGGCGAGCGCCGTCCTGAGCGTTTCCTCGGCCTTGGCCGGACCGACCGAGACGACCACGACCTCGTCGGCCTTGCCGGCTTCCTTCAGCCGCAGCGCTTCTTCCACTGAGATCTCGTCGAACGGGTTCATCGACATCTTCACGTTGGCAAGCTCGACACCCGAGCCGTCAGCCTTCACCCGGATCTTGACGTTGTAGTCAACCACCCGCTTTTCATGGCCAACCCTTTCCGGCAATTTTCGTTGTCTGCTGACGGTGGTTACATCCGCCCGCGCTTAGCTTCGGGATCATAGGGCGATTCCGCGATGACGCGGGCCTTGCGCCGCTCGCCGAGGATCGGGACTTCGAGCTCCGTCCCCGGAACGCCAAGCTCGACCGGCAGTAATGCGAAGGCGACGTCGTGGCCGAGCGTGTAGGCATAACCGCCCGAGGTGATGCGCCCGACCAGCTTGCCCTGGTGGTAGACGCCCTCATAAATCAGCGAGCTTGCGCCATCGGTGTCGATCGCGATGGTGAAGGAACGACGGGCAATGCCCTCTTCCTTTGCCTTTGCCAGAGCGTCGCGGCCGATGAACTCGCCCTTGTCGAGGCGCACGAAGCGATCGAGGCTGCTTTCCCAGGCGCTGAGTTCCGGGTTCATGTCGCGATACATCGCCCGGTAGGACTTTTCGAGACGCAGCGATTCCAGCGCCTGCAGTCCGATCAGCCTCAGGCCATGGGCCTTACCGGCGGCTAGCAGCGCATCGAGCAGGTGTCGCTGGTAGCAGAGCGGATGATAGAGTTCCCAGCCGAGTTCGCCCTCGTAGTTGACGCGCAGCAGGCGGACGTCGCTGGCGAGCCCCACCGTGCCCGATTGCACCCCGAACCATGGGAACGCCTCGTTGGAGAGATCGATCTCGGTCAGCGATTGCAGCACGTCGCGCGCCTTCGGGCCAACGATGGTGAAGCAGCCGCGATCGTTGGTGACATTGCGAAGCTGGACGCTGCCATCCCTAGGCAGAAGCTTCGACAGATCGTCGAAATTCCAGCGCTCGGCTCGCGGCGTCGAAATCAGGTAGAACGAGCCGTCTTTCAGCCGGGCGACGACATATTCCGCCTGGACACCACCCTTCGGGGTCAGATGATGGCTGAGGTTGACGCGGCCGGTCTTCGGCAAACGGTTGGCAAGGATGCCGTCAAGCCAGGCTTCGGCGCCGGGGCCACTCACTTCGAACTTCGTCATCGGCGTCATTTCGACGAGGCCGACGGCATTTCTGACGGCGTGAACCTCCTCGCCGACATATTTGCCCTTCTCGGTCCAGCGCCAGCTGTACTGATCCTTGGCTTCTACGCCCTCAGGCGCGAACCAGTTCGGCATTTCCCAGCCGTTGAGTACACTCCAGACGGCGCCCTTCTCGGTCAACCGATCATAGGACGGTGCAGTCTTCTGCGGCCGGGCGGCCGGCATGTCCTGACCGGGATAGTGCTGTTCGGCATGGGTGCCCCAGGCTTCGCGCACCTTTTCGCGCGTCCAATTCTTGTTGGCGTAGTCGCCGAAGCGGCGCGGGTCGAGCTCGGAGGTATCGAGGCTGTTGCCGCCTTCGACGATACGCTCGGAGAGATAGTAACCGATCGCGCCACCCCAGAGGATGCCGCCGGGCACGCCTTCGGCGATCCAGACATTGTCGAGCCCCCAGGCCGGCCCCACCAGCGGCAGTTCGTCGGCAGTCATTTGGAAGGGACCGCGGACATTGGCCTTGATGCCGACGCGACCGAGCGCCGGCACGAGGTCCATTGCCCGCTCCCAGTTCCAGGCGACCGAATCGAAATCCTCTTCCAGCAGGTCGGCGCCGAACCATTCCGGCACGCCGTTTTCGGCAAACAGCTTCAGATGCTCTGTCTTCTCGTAGGGACCGAACATCAGGCCGTCGCCCTCCTCGCGCAGGTAGCCCTCGAACCCCTCGTCGCGCAGGATCGGCATCTCCGGCAGGCCCTGGCGCTTGCGCTCGATCACTTCAGGGACGGCATCGGTGATCCAGTATTGGTGGACGATCGGGATCGCTGGGATTTCGAGTCCGAGCATCGCGCCGGTCTGGCGCGCATAGTTGCCCGTCGCCGAAATGATATGTTCGCAGATGATCTCGCCCTGGTTGGTCTTGATCTTCCATTCGCCGCTCGGCATGCGCTCGAAGCCGCGCACCTCCGTGTTGAGATAGATCTTGGCGCCGCGATCGCGCGCGCCCTTGGCCATCGCCTGGGTGACGTCGGCCGGCGCGATGTGACCGTCATCAGGATGATAGAGCGCGCCGAGCATCTCCTTGTTGTTCTCAAGCAGCGGCCAGAGTTCGCGGGCTTCCGCCGGTGAGACGAGTTCGGCGCGAATGCCCTGAACCTCGGCAACGCTCATGTAGCTCTTGTACTCGTCGAAACGGTCGCGGGTATTGGCGATGCGCAACTGGCCGCATTTGTGCCAACCGACATGCTGGCCGGTTTCGGCTTCGAGGCCCTCGTAGATCTCGATGGTCTTGGCGATCATGCGGCCGATATTGATGCTGCGGGCATAGGACGGAATGAGGCCGGCGGCGTGCCAGGTCGAGCCGGCTGTCAGCTGCGTGCGTTCGAGCAGCGCGACATCGGTCCAGCCGCGCTTCGTCAGACCGTAGAGAATGGCTGCGCCGACGCAACCGCCACCGATGACCACAGCCCGTGCATGAGTTTGCATAAAGAGGTTCCCTTATGTGGAATTTTCAGCAACTTACAAACGGCTGGCACGCTTGTAATCTTGCTAAAAATTGTCCGGGGGCATAACCTCAGTTTATGCATAGACTCCGCTCGCTCGTCCCCTCCGCCAACTATCTCTTCGTCTTTGAGGCCGCCGCCCGGCGGCAGAGCTTTACCGGTGCTGCGGAAGAGCTGAATGTCAGCCAGCCGGCCGTCAGCAAGACGATCCGACTCCTGGAAGAGGCGACCGGCCTGAAACTCTTCCGCCGCGAACACGCCCGGCTGGAACTGACGGCCGAGGGCAAACGGCTCTACAAGGAAACCCAGGAAGCGTTCGACCATCTGCACATGGTGATCTCGTCGCTGAGGCAAAAGCACTCGCGTGATATCGTGCGCGTCTCGTTCTCCGCATCCTTCGTGCAATTGTGGCTTCTTCCCAGGCTGAAGGCCTTCAAGGCGCAGCATCCTGATATTGCCTTGCGCATTGCCGAAAGCAGCCGCGACGACCAGGACCTCTTGGAGGAGGATATCGATCTTTCTGCCCGGCTCGGGACCGGCAAATGGCCGGGTATTCACGCCTGGCATTTCGTCACCGAGGAAGTCTGGCCGGTGTGCAGCCCCGCCTATCTGAGAGAGCATGGGCCGATCGAAACCCCAGCCGACCTGCTCAACCACACGCTGCTGCATTTCGAGGAGCGACATCGCTCACGCGTCGGTTGGCGGGAATATCTCGAGCGCAATGAAGTCTCGGCCGCCAAGCTGACGCAGGATTTCGTCTTCACCGATGCACTCAATTCGATCGAGGCAGCCGTGCACGGGCAAGGCGTCGCGCTCGGCTGGAAGCATCTGGTGCACGACCACCTGAAGGCGGGCAAGCTCGTCTGCCCGATCCGGGCGAGCTATCACTCTGGCCAGAGCATCCATATCGTCATGCCTTCCCAGCGCCCGCCGAAGCGGGGCACCGAGATCTTTCGCGACTGGCTGATGGAGCAGAATGCCGACGCCGACATTTTCGCCGACGAGGTTGGTTAGAACCGCTCGCCGACGAAGTGGGCGACCTGGGCTCCTGCCTCGTAATAGACTTCCTTCAGACGCCGCATCGGCGGATCGCTCGGGTCGCTGAGCGGCAGCGGCAGCTCCGCCTCGGTGATCTCGCCCAGGATGTGACGCGCCAGCACCCGGCCGAACACCGTTCCCGGCGCGATGCCACGACCGTTATAGCCGGAAAAGCCGACGACATTCGGCGCGAAGCGGTGGAACCGTGGCAATGCATTGGTGGTCATGCCGATCTGGCCGTACCATTCGCACTCGAAATCGACCTTGCCCAATTGCGGGAAAAGCCGGGCAAGCGAGCGGCGGGCCCAGGCCTTGTGGACGGCCGCACCGCCGTTGCGCAAGGCACCGACGCTGCCGAACACCAGCCTGCCCGCCTTGTCCATGCGGAAGGACGAAAGGATTTCCTTGGTGTCCCAAACGCCTTCGCGGTTGGGCAGAATACTCGAGAGCAAGTCGGGTGCGAGCGGCCGCGTCGCAAGATTGAAATAGGGCAGATACACCTGCTCGGTCCGCACCCGTTCCCATGGGCCGGTGCTATAGGCATCAGTCGCGACGATGATCCAGTCCGCCGTCACGGACGCCCTGTCGGTCACCACCTTCCAGCCACTGCCGATCCGCTCCGTCGAGACGACCCGGCTCGAAGTGTGCAGGACAACGCCGGCGCGCTGGGCCGCATGCGCCAGGCCGCGCACATAGGCGAGCGGCTGCAAGGTGCCCGCCCGTCTGTCGAGCAGGGCGCCGGCATAGGCGGTCGTGCCGATCCTTGCGGCGGTCTCGGCCGCATCGAGACGTTCGACCGGCGCGCCGCGCTTTTGCCATTGCGACGCACGGTCCTTGATCTCCCTCAGGCCGGCATCGCCGACGGCACAGTGCAGCGTGCCGTTGCGTTCGAGTTCGCAGGCGATCGCGTGCTTGTCGATCAGGTCGATCACGACGCGCGGCCCGTTGCCGAGCAGATCCAGCAGCCGCTCTCCATGCACATCGCCGAGCTCGCCTGGTAGATCGTCAGGCATCACCCACATGCCGGCATTGATAAGACCGACATTTCGGCCCGCACCGCCAAAGCCGATCTCCGCCCCCTCGAGCAGGATGACGCTGCGGCCGGCTTCCGCCAGATGCAGGGCAGCCGAAATGCCGGTGAAGCCGCCGCCGACGACGACCACATCGGCGAATGCGTCAGCGGCAAGCGGGCCGGTGACCGGCGGCGGCGGGGCGGTCTTTTCCCAAAGCCCATGGGAGCGGGGATCATTCAGCATCGTTCAGGTCCTTCGTGCGGGGGTGTCGCTCGTCTTTTCCCGCAACTTCCATCAATCATGACAATGATAACGCCGCCATCACTGTGTAAAGACCACCGTCCTGTGGCCGTTGAGCATGACGCGGTTTTCCAGGTGCATCTTCACCGCCCGGGCGAGAACCCGGCTTTCGATATCGCGGCCGGTGGCGACAAAATCCTCGGCACTCATCGAATGGCTGACCCGCTCCGTCTCCTGCTCGATGATCGGGCCCTCGTCGAGGTCGGGCGTGACATAATGCGCGGTCGCCCCGATCAGCTTGACGCCGCGCGCATGGGCCTGGTGATAGGGCTTGGCGCCCTTGAAGGACGGCAGGAACGAGTGGTGGATATTGATGATCCTGCCATAGAGCCGGTTCGACAGATTATCGGAGAGCACCTGCATGTAGCGGGCGAGGATAACGAGGTCGGCTTCCGTCTCACGCGCCAGGTCGATCAGCCGCTGCTCCTGTTCGGCCTTGTTGTCCTTCGTCACTTTCCAGTGGTGATAGGGGATACCTCCGAGCTCGGAGGTCCTTGCGCTGTCGTCATGATTGGAGACGATGGCGACCACCTCGGCATTCAGCCAGCCGACGCGGATCTGGTAGAGCAGATGCAGCATCGCATGATCGAACCTCGAGACCATCACGATGATCTTCGGCCGCCGTGTCGCGTCGGCAACCGTGGCCCTCATGCCGAAGCGATCGATCGCCGGTTTCAGCGCCCGCTCGACACCGTCTCGCGACATGCCCAACGGACCGGTAAAGGCAATGCGCATGAAGAAGCAGTTGGTCTCGACGTCGCGGAACTGATTGCTTTCGACGATGTTGCCGCCGATCGCCGCAAGCTCGGTCGTCACCGCGGCAACGATGCCGGGCTGGTCGTCGCAGGCGAGCGTCAGGACGAATGAGGCAGCGGTGCCTGTTGATGTCAGGTTTGCGGGCATCAAGGTCATGCCTCTTTCCTTTCGTGATAACGGTGGCCGGAATGGCGCGCCGTTGCGGCTCAGCTCTTGGATTTCGACTGGCCAAAGACGTAGTCGGTGACCCTGGGCAGAAAGGTCTCGCTGTAATACCCGCGCGGCTTGTCGCCGACTGCGACCCCTGCATTGAGAATGCCGGCCTGGTAATCGTCGGCAAACAGCGAATAGGGGTAGACGGGGTCAACCGCGCTTGCTGCCTGCAACTGCTGGCGCAACTCGGCGGGAATCGAAAAATCCAGTGCAGCCAGATTGTCGTCGAGCTGCTCGATCCGGCTTGCGCCGATGATGGCAGCACCGACGCCGGGCTGCGTCACCACCCAGTTCAGGGCGATTTGCGCCATGCTGCGGCCGACCTCGCCGGCAACCGCTTCGAGCGCAGCGACAATGCGCCTATTGCGTTCGGTAAAGAGCCCGAGCCCGCTGCCGGAGGCGTCGAGCGAAAGCCGCCCTGCGGCCTGCTGGCCGGCCCGGTATTTGCCGGAGAGCAAGCCCATGGCGAGTGGACTCCAGGCGGTGATGCCGAGGCCAAGCGTCTGGGCGAGCGGCACGAATTCGTTCTCGATGCTGCGTTCGGCCAGCGAATACGGTAGCTGCAGGCAGATCGGTGGCGTCAGCGCATGCGCCTCCGCCCAGGTCTGGGCGCGTGCCGCATACCAGCCCGGCACGTCGGAAAGCCCGGCATAGCGGATTTTCCCGGCGCGCACGAGATCGTCGAATGTCCGCATGACCTCTTCGGCCGGCGTGATCCTGTCCCAGGTATGCAGCAGATAGAGGTCGATGTAGTCCGTTTTCAGCCGCCGCAATGAGGCGTCGACGGCGCGCATCAGGTTCTTGCGGCCGTTGCCGCCGGCATTCGGATTGCCGGGCTCGACGTTGTTGGAAAACTTGGTGGAAATCACCACCCGGTCGCGTATGCCCGCCTCGGCGACGAACTTGCCGATCAGTTCCTCGCTGACGCCAGCCGCGTAAGAATCGGCCGTGTCGATGAAGTTACCGCCGATCTCGAGGTAACGGTTGAAGATCGCGCGCGCGGCATCCTCGTCCGATCCCCACGAACCGCCGATACCCCGAATGCCGCCATTGCCGAAGGTCATCGTTCCGAGCGCGAGCCGGCTGACCCGCAAGCCCGAGCGCCCGAGAAGGTAATAGTGGTCCATGGACATCAGTGGTTCCTGGTTTATCGCACGTGTTTGCCGCTGGCGCCGATCACATGTGGCCGTGGTGGCTCCGGCGGGCGACGCTTTGCTGAACGTGGTTGATCATGGTTATGAAGTCGAAGACCGGTCGACCGGTCGCCGTCTGCACCGCATGAGCATAGGGCGGCAGATCGCTGCATTCGAGCAGAATGGAGCGAACATCCGGGTTATCCTCGACGAGTTTGCGGGCAACCTCGGTCACTTCCCGCTCGATCTGAGCGCTGTCGAGCGTGCCTTTCTCCTCAAGAATGGCTTCGCGGAATTCCGTCTGCCCTTCCATGCCGGCAATCGCAAGAGGGATATGCCCTGGCACGTTGCTCGCCTCGAAGTGGCGCGGCGTCAGTCGGCTAGCATTGGCCGTGATGATGCCGACGCTGCCGCCGGCGGCCGCATGCATGAACGGGATCTGCATCAGGCTCGACAGAAACACCGGAATATCGACCGCGGCTGCAACCTCTTCCTGGAAATAGGCCATGAAACCACAGGCGCCGGTGATCGCCTTGACGCCGCGGTTCTGCAATTCGACGGCCGCTTCGATGAAGACGTCGCGAAGTGCGGGATCGCGCTGGTTGAGCAGCCGGTCGATCGAGGCGCCGCGCACCTCCTGGAAGCGGACCGGAAAGTCATAGGTGGTGGCGTTGCCGACATTGCCGGGCACGCAGGGGTACGCAGCATCGAGGATGAGGATGCCGATCTGCTCCCCGTACCACGACTGCGTCTTCCGCGTGACTGTGTAGACAGTCATCGTCTTGTCTCCGATATCAAATTGTTCGCTAACCGGCATACCTGCCGGGAGGGGGGACGGGAGCCTAGCGGCTCCCGCAACCTGTTGCGGCTGGCAACTATATTACTGGACCAGGCGCGGCGCGCCGGTCTCGGCCGCCGTACCGTCAAGGCCGTAGGATTTCAGGATGCCGACGATGGTGCCATCCGCATGCATCGCCTCGATCCCGGCATCCAGCGCGACACCCAGTTCCTTGGCGTTGAAGGAATAAGGGAACGCGGCCTGTGCGGCTTCCTTGGTCGCCCTCACCCGGTCGTCGGAGGCAGCGACCTTGACCTTGACGTCCTTGAGCGCACCGTTCTTTTCAGCGACGACGCCGGTCGAATAGCCGTCCACCGCCACGTCGATGCGGCCGGAGAACAGGTCCTGCTGCATGTTGACCGAATTCGGATAGAGCCTCAGCTTGGAACCGAGCATGGTCTTCAGGTCGGTGACCCAGAGATAGCCCTGCACTGTGCCGACCTGTTTGTCTTCAAGGTCGCCGACATCCGCGAAGCCGTTCTTGGAATAGATTGCCATCTGATCGGTGTAGAGCGGCGCCGAGAGGTTCATGACCTTGGCGCGCTCGGCCGTGCGGTACCAGTCGCCGGTGGCGATATCGGCCTGACCCGAAAGCACGTACTGGATGGCGGCGGCCGGATCGACGGCGACCGCCTTCACCTTCAGGCATTCGCGCTTGGCAAATTCCGCAGCGATATCGCCGTCGATGCCCTTCATGTTGCCGCTGTCGTCCAGGTAGGAATGCGGCACATAGGTTGTGACGGCAACCGTGAGCGTACCCTCTTCGATGGTGGCGAAGGTGTGTTTCGGTGTGCAATCCTGCGCAAGCGCCACCTGGCTCGATACGAGGAGGCCGGCGATGCCGGTCAGCAGAAGGCGGGTTTTGGTCGCAAATGTGGTCATGCCTGAATGCCCTTTCGTGGTGTTGGTTCAGCGTTGCGCGTAGGAGCCGGCGCGCTTTTCGACATGACTGACGAGGAGAGCGGCGGGGATGGAGATCGAGGCGTAGAGAACGCCGGCGGCTAGCAGCGCCGGGAAATAACGGAAGGTGTTCGAGCCGATTTCATAGGCGCGGCTGACGAGTTCCGGCAGCGCGATGGTGAAGCACAGCGACGTGCCCTGGAAGATCAGGATCGAGAAGGCGAGCAGCGCCGGAAGCGCGACGCGCAAGCCCTGCGGCAGCAGGACGTAGCGCAAGGCATCCAGTCGATTGAGACCAATTGCGACGGCCGCCTCGCGCTGGCCATGCGGGATCGACTGCAGGCTGGCGCGAATGATCTCGCTGGTATAGGCGCCGGTGTTCCAGGCAAGCGCGATGACGGCCGCGGTGAAGGACCCGAGCGTCAGGCCCGATGTCGGCAGGCCGAAATAGATGAACTGCAGCAGCACCAGCGCCGGCGCGCCGCGGCCGACCTCGACCAGGAACAGAGCCAGTATCTTTGTCAACCGGCTCTTGGCGAGCACGCCAAGTGCAAGCAGCAGCCCGAACGGAATGCCGATCAAGAGGCTGAGCACCGTGACCTGCAGGCTGATCGACAGACCCGACAGGAGATCGGGGAGCCAGGCGGAGAGTTCTTCGTAGCTCGGCAACATCAGCGGGCCACCTTTGCTTGCAGATAGCTGTCGGCGACGCGCGACAGCCAGGCGACCGGCAGGCTCAAAAGGATGTAGAACATGCCGACCAGAGCGAAGACTTCGAGACCGCGGAATGTCAGTTGCGACAGCTGGTTGCCCTGGAAGGCAAGTTCGCTGACGCCAATGGTCGAAGCCACGGCCGTCTCTTTCATCAGGCCGATCAGGTAGCTCGCCGCCGAAGGCAGAGCGACGCGGAAGGCCTGCGGGGCGACGACGTCGGTCAGCGTGGACCAGCGGCCAAGGTTCAGCGCCGACGACGCCTCCCATTGGCCGAAGTGTATCGAGGCCAGCGCGCCGCGGTAGATTTCCGCCATGTTGGCAGCCGCGATCAAGCCGAGCCCGGCCAGCGCCGCGTTGAACGGGCTGATCGGGAAGACGCTCATTCCCAGGCCGAAGAAGATGATGAACAGCCAGAGGATCGGCGGAATGCCGCGCACGATCTGGATGAGCACCATCGCCACGATCCGCAGCGGCAGGATGCGGCTCTGCCTGGCCGCCACCAGCGGCATCCCAAGCACGGCGCCGGCCAAGAACGCGCCGAGCGTCAGGGCGACCGTCCAGGGGAGCCCGCGCAATATGGCGAAGACGTCGGCCGTGCTCATCGGTCGTGCACCGCCCGAAGGAAGCGCTTGGTGCGCTCCTGCTGCGGATTGCGCATGACGTCTGCCGACGGCCCCTTCTCGATGATCTTGCCATCGGCCATGATCATCACCGTGTCGGAAACATTCTCGGCAAAGCTCATTTCGTGAGTGACAACGATCATCGTCATGCCGGTTTCTGCCAGTTCCCGCATGACAGCGAGGACTTCGAGGCCGAGTTCGGGATCGAGCGCAGAGGTCGGCTCGTCGAACAGCATCACTTCAGGGTCGAGTGCGAGCGCTCTCGCAATGGCGATGCGCTGCTGCTGGCCGCCGGAACAGCGGCCGGGATACTGTTGCGCCTTGTCGGCCAGGCCGACACGCTTCAGCAATTGCATCGACCGGTCGTCGGCGTTTCTGCGGCTGCGTCCGAGCACGCGCTCCTGCGCCAGGCTGACATTTCGCAACACCGTCATATGCGGAAAGAGGTTGAAGGACTGGAAGACCATGCCGACGCTGCGGCGCAGGGTCGAAAGTTCCGATCGCCCGGCGGGTGCGGCCGCGTTGAGCGAGATGTCGCCGATAGTGACATGGCCGCCATCCGGCGGCTCGAGATAGTTGATGCAGCGCAGCAGCGTGCTCTTGCCGGAGCCGCTCGGGCCGATGATCGCCAGCACCTCTCCGGGCATCACCTCAAGGTCAATGCCGTCGAGCACCGTGTGATTGCCGTAGTGTTTGCTCAACTTGTCGAGCTTGATAAGCGGCTTTCGCGCCCGGCCTTTTGCGGAAGGCATCCTTTTGGCGGCCAGAGCATCGTCTTCAGTCATTGTCGGTTTGCCACTCCCCAAGTGCAAGACAGCGCCATCCATGACGATTTCGCTCCACTGCAGGCACGGATCGACCCTGCGCCGGGCAGGCCGCGTCCTGTTCGCTGAATGTATTTTGATGTTTGTCGTGCGCCGCGGGGCGAACGACAGTCGTTCCCGTTCTTTTCTTGTGGATCACCATAACGATTCGACGTCTGGTCGGCAGACGACAAAAATTGCAGAGCCGCATAACCTGAGGTTATGCCATTGGTGGGAGCGTTACACTGTATTGCTTGGAAACCGATCGAACGCGTGAACTGCCAGGCGTTTGCGTGATGCGCAAAGCCATGCGAACGTCCTGCCGGTCAAACCAAAAATGGTTAATGCTGACGATCCGCGCTGTTGGCAAGATAACACTATTTTAACCACGACCGATGAGCAAAGCCTTCAGATCGCTAGATATCGCTATGCTTATTGAGTCGAACGAAAATTGCCTGCGTCGTCCGCAAGTGATAGAAAGAGCTACAGAATTGCAACCGAACAGAGAAGATTCTTGTGCTTGTACACCCGGTTCGACGCTCGGAGCTTCGGTGTCCAGCCGCACCATAGGCGAGCAGCATTGACCGCGACACTTTTCGCGATAGCTGTGCATAAGGGTCGACTGAAATAGTACGACCATGTATTTCGAGCACGGCGTCTCGATCATATCAATGGTCACAGGCGGTCCAGTCAAAACCGCGACGGAAAGGGAAAGGCTAGAATGTCAGGTACTGACTCGACGTTGTCTGCTGCGTCTTCCGTGGACGATACCGTCCTTGGCAATACCGATGAGGTCATCTCGCTTTATGACGAGGCTCTTCATCTCGTCGGGGCCTCGGTCGCGCTTCAGCGAAGCTACGAGGTGGCTGAACTGGTCGATGCAACGCTCTGGCACGTCTACCCCGAATTGTTGGAGCCGGCCTCGAAGGCAATGGCAGAATCCGTTCTTGCCAATGGCGTTCCACGCAGCATCGAAATCATCGATGCGCCCAAACGATCACGGCGGACACTGCTCGTCTTTCGCGCCGGACATGGCATCGGCGTCATCGAGACGGACGGGGCATCGGTCCGGCGGGAAGCCGCGAGCCAGGGCGAAAACGAGCGTGCGCTGCTGCTTCACCAGGCGACGCACGATGCCCTGACTGGTTTGCCCAACCGGCGTCAGTTCAGCGATGATCTGCGAAGCGTATTGCCGGCGGTTCATGAAAAGAAGCCGGCGCTGATGCAGATCGACCTCGACGACTTCAAACCGATCAACGATACGCTCGGACACGGTGCCGGCGATGCGGTACTGAGGATGGCAGCCGAACGCATCCGCAGCGTTCTGCGCGACGGGGAGGTCGCCTACCGGCTTGCCGGAGACGAATTCGCGATCATTCAGCGCGACGCCGATCAGCCTATGGAAGCCGAGCGGCTGGCCAATGCTGTGGTCAACGCCTTCAAGGAGCCTTTCACGGTCGACGGCATTTCGGCGTTCGTGGGTGCGAGCATTGGCATCGCCGTTGCCCCGCCCGATGGCAACGAGGGCGAACAGTTGATGAAGGCCGCCGACATCGCCCTTTATGCGGCCAAGAAGGAGGGCCGCGGCCGCGCCAAAACCTTCAGCCGTTCGATGCTGATCGTGCTGGAACAACGGGAAATGCTGCGCCGAAGCCTGCGCACCGCGCTTCAGGAAAACCAGTTCTCCCTCGAGTATCAGCCTCTGGTGAAGCCGCCTTTCACCATTGTCGGTTTCGAGGCGTTGGTGCGGTGGCGTCATCCTTTGGTGGGCATCATTCCGCCCAATGTCTTCGTGCCGATGGCCGAAGCCGATGGGCTGATGAGCGATATCGGCCAGTGGGTGCTTGAGCAGGCCTGCCGCGAAGCAACCAAATGGCCCTCGCATTTTACCGTAGCCGTCAACCTGTCTCCGGCGCAGTTCCTGCACGACGGCTTCACTGATCGCGTGTCGCAGACGCTGGATATGGTCGGATTGCGGGCGGACCGGCTCGAACTCGAAGTGACCGAATCGGTTCTGCTTGAGAAGACGACCAACAATCTCGACACGCTCAATACGCTGAACGTCCTCGGCATTCAGATCTCGCTCGACGATTTCGGTACCTACTATTCATCGCTGAGTTATCTCAAGAACTTCCCGTTCGACACGATCAAGATCGACCGCTATTTCATCAAGGATCTGGAGAACGACGAGAAGAGCCAGGTGATCGTGCGTTCGATAATCGCGCTCGCGCACGGGCTGGGAATGTCAGTGACCGCGGAAGGCGTCGAAACGCGGGCGCAGGCCCTATGGCTGGACCACGAAGGCTGCGATCGATTGCAGGGGTATTTCCTTGGTGTTCCGATGCCGCCCAATACAATCGACAGTTACTTGCGCCAATCGTCGACGATGGAAATATCATAACACGGCGAGGGGCTATGCTGTCGGGTCGGCCACCGGCGCAAGGGCCGCCTGGCCGCTCACCGGTTTGCGTGCCTGATAAATCAGCCTAGAAGTGCCTGCGGGCCGTGGCAAAGTTCCGCAGATGGAGGACAAAGCAAGCATGGACGTCGGTAACAGTGTTCCAGCTGAAGCGATTTTTGAGCCCCTGCTCCAGTTCGAAATGGAGATGGGAACATTTCTCTCGGAGTGGCAGCATTGCGACCATCTCTCCAGCTATCTGGCCCGGATGATCAGCCACAACAGGACCGATCCGGTAAGGCATTCGAACTTCTTCTCGTCGGCGCTCAACGAACTGCTTGAAGTTTCGTTCCGCAGCGGCGCCGCCAGCGGTCACATCGGTCTGGCGATCTACCGACATGGCCCGATCGAGCGGGTTCAAATCACGTTCCCATGCCCAGCCGAACAGGTCCCGTTCTACCGCGAGGCGGTGTCGAAGGTTGATCGCAGCGATGCACATGCCCGCTATCTCGATTCCATATCGACCGACATGGCGCCCAGTCGCGAGTCCATCCTACTTGATCTCGCCATCAATTTCGACGCGAGCATCCGCATTGAGGAAAGCACATTGCACGCTGTCACGCTGATCGTCGACCTGCCGCTGGAAGGGCTGGTGAGTTGAGCGTCGCGGGCCTTTCTCCCAGTTTCAAGGCGGCGTTCGACGCCAACAGCCAGGTGTTTTCGCTCGCCGGCGTCATCCGGCCGCGGTCGGTCGACGAGATCGCCGATAGCATCGCAATGCTCAAGCAGGCGATCGACGGCGTGCGCGGCGTACTCTACGTCGACGTGAAACGCCTGATCCAGATGAATAACACCGCATTCCATGCCTTCGTGCGGGTTGCCCTCGACGCCTGCCGTGCCCGCGCCGACTTGCGCGTGGTGATCGTAACGTCGAGCGTCGTCGGCTGGGCCACCAGAATGTTCGGCCATCTCAACGAGATCGAGCCGCAGATTACAGTCGAGGTGTACGATTCGACGTTCTATCCCGGACAGAGCTTCGTCGAAGACACCAGCTTCATCCCGATCCTGAGAACCCAGACGAAGATGACCTGGCGGCACGAGCGTTCGATCCTGCCTCGGCACGGGCTGCGGCCCGGCATTGCCATGGCCGACGTCTGCTGCGGCATCGGCGACTTTGCTGTTCTCGTCCAGAAGGAATTCCAGCCGGCAAGGATCGTCGCCCTCGACCACTCCAAGGCCAGTCTTGCCTATGCACGCGAAGTGGCGACCAACTTCGGCATCACCGATATCGAGTACACCTACGGCGATGCATCAGAAATGCTGCTCGAGGACAACCAGTTCGACTTCGTGAGTTGCCGGCATTCGCTGCAGATTTTCAACGAACGGGAGCTGCTCCTGAAGGAGCTCTACCGGATCTGCAAACCCGGCGGACGTGTCTACATCACCAATGAAAAAAACTCCCATTGCCTCGGCGAGCCCCGCGCTCAAAGCATCCAGTGGACCTACAACGAAGTTGCTAAACTGTTCAGTCATTTTGAAATGGACGTCGAACTCGGACCGAAAAGCCGCCGTTACCTTGCCGATGCAGGTTTCGACGACATCCTGGTCGAATCGTTCATGGTGACGAATCACGACGGCGATCCGCAGGACTTCGCCGACGTGATCGCCGCCTGGGAACACGTCTATGCCGGCGAAATGGCTGTCCGGCGCGGTGATCCGCCGGAGTTCATCCAACGCTTCCGGCAGGGGTTCAGGGATCACATCTTTGCCGCGCTGCACCCCAAGGGCTATGCCGGCTGGCCGATCTGGGTCGCATCGGGACGCAAGCCGACATGAAGGAGCCCAGTACCCCAAGCTCCCGCCTCGGCTTGAGATCCTTCCGCGCCAAGTTCGTGCTCGTTGTCGGCGGCGCCGTGCTGTTCGACCTGATGGTGACCGGCGGCCTTGCCCTTTGGAACGTGCAGAGGCTGTCGCGGGATGCCGCGACGGAAGTCGGTCAGGGCCTGCAAAAGGCCAACCAAGACTATATGCGCTCCTACGCGGAATCGACCGCCGCCCGCGTCAACCTGCTTCTTGGCCAGGTTCATACCGATGTCGGAACGCTCGCTGGCGTTCTGCAGTCGCAGATCGATCGGCCGGTGCGCAAATCGCAAATCGGCGAGGCCCTTGCCCGCGGCGCACCCGGCGCCGTCACCGTCGTCTACGACGAGAAGGGCGGATGGGCTCAGAACCTGCCCGGCCCGCTCTCTGTGATCAGCGTCTGGGGATATCTTCTGGGGCCGGACCACCATCCGCTTCCTGACGTCCAGGCGGATATTGAGAACAGCGCGGTACTCGACCTCGTTGCGCCGAGCCTGCTGGAAAGCGGGCGCTCCAAACTGCAGATGTACTACATCGGCCCCAAGGAGCGGCCGATTTTCCGGACCGCGCCCTATACGGATCAGGCGCAAACCTTCGATCGGCTTTATCCCGGTCACAATCAGGCTGAATTCTGGACGTTCTTCTTCCCCGGCATCTATGAATCCTGGGAGCAATGGGCGAAGGATCCGAGCCTCAGGCCGGTGGCGAGCGATATTACCCAGACGGCGCCCTATACCGACGCGATCACCGGCAAGCTCATCGTCAGCTTCTTCCAGCCGCTGTGGTCCCGCGATCGAAAGACGGTGGCAGGCGCCGCCGGCGCCGACATCACGCTCGACCAGCTGGCCGAGGTCGTGCAGAACGTCAAGGTCGCCGAAAGCGGTTTTGGCTTCCTGGCAATGTCCGACGGCAATGTGCTCGCCATCAACCCTGCCGGCGAAAAGACGATCGGGCTGCAGACCTCAAGCGATACCGGCACACAAGGTGTGACCGGTGCCGACCGCTCGCTGCGCAAGAGTGCTCAGCAGGCCATTGCGCAATTACCGCTCGGGCAGGACGGCGTGATCCAGCGCGTCATGCTCGACGAGGCCGGCGAGAAAGTGCCTTATCTCGTTCTCCTGAAGCAGCTGCTGCCGGAGAATTTCTGGATGTCCGGCCCGGTTCGCAAGGAGACGATGTCGCTCGGCATCGTGGTTCCCGAGCGGGAAATCTATGCGTCGCTGTTTGCCGCCCAGACAGGTATCTCGCAGGCGACCAACCGCATTCTCGCCTATCAGATCCTGGCGCTGCTTGCGTCCTTGCTCTTCGTGACGGCGGCGGTGTTCGGCATCTCCAAGCGCGTGACCGCCGGCATCAGTGCGCTTGCCGGCGCCGCCAAGCGCATCCAGGCGAAGGACTACTCGGTCCGGGTGCCTATCTCGACGCGCGACGAAGTGGGCGAAGCCGGCACGGCCTTCAACCGGATGGCCGAAGAGATCAGCTTCCACACCGAGAACCTCGAGCATCTCGTCGAAGAGCGCACCAAGCAGATCGAGGAGGCCAATCAGCAGATCTCCGCCCTGAATAAGCAGTTGCGCAGTGAGAACCTGCGCCTGGGCGCCGAGTTGGCGGTCGCCCGGCAAATCCAGATGATGGTGCTGCCGAAAGCCGGCGAGCTCGACGAGATCGCAGAACTCGAAATTGCCGCCTATATGCGTCCCGCCGACGAAGTGGGTGGCGACTATTACGATGTTCTGCGCGATGGCGCACGGTTGAAGATCGGCATCGGCGACGTGACCGGCCACGGCCTTGAAAGCGGCGTATTGATGCTGATGGTCCAATCTGTCGCTCGTGCCTTGCAGGAAGCCGGCGACATGGATCCCAATCAATTCCTGAACCGCCTGAACCGGGCGATCTACAAGAACATCGTGCGCACCAACACCGACAAGCACCTTTCCCTCGCATTCCTCGATTATGATGGTGGCCGCCTGACGCTTTCCGGGCAGCACGAGGAACTGATCGTCGTTCGCAACAGCAAAGAGGTGGAGCGCATCGATACGCTGGATCTGGGCCTGCCGATCGGTCTGGAGTCGGATATCTCGCGTTTCGTCGCCACGCGCGAGGTCGCATTTGCCCGCGGCGACATGATCATCCTGCACACAGATGGTGTGACCGAGGCAGAGAACGCGGCGGGCGAATTGTTCGGCATCGAGCGGCTTTGCGACAGTGCGCGGCAGTTCTACGGACGCAGCGCCGAAGATGCGAAATCAGGTATCATCGAAGACTTGATGGCGCATATCGGCAAGCAGAAAATACACGACGACATTACCCTCGTGGTCATGAGACACAGGTGAGCAGATGACGACTTTGTACGGACCGGCGGACCTGACCAGGGGTGCCAACGAAAGCGTGACGCGGCTGCGCCTCTATGACGGCCAGCTCAATCTGAGCTGGAAACATTGCGCCATCGCCTCGGATTTCGTCGCCGAGCTGATCGCCATGCGCTACCGCGCCTCGCGCAATGCCTACAAGGAAGTTCGCCACAATATCGGCTACCTGACAAACGAGCTGGTCGAAAACGCGGTGAAGTTCCGTGCCACCGGCGGCATCATGGTCGAGGCCTCGATCGACGACAGCAACTTCCGTGCCAAGGTGTCGAATTTCGTCGATGGTGAGACTGCAGCCCGCTTCCAGGATCTGCTTTCCGAGATCACGACAGGTGATCCGGGCGACCTTCTGATCGAACGCATCGAAGCCAACGCAATCGGCACAGGCAAGAGTGGATCTGGTCTTGGTCTATTAACACTGATGAGCGATTATGGCGTCCGTTTCGCTTGGGTTTTCGGACCCAACGGCGACGGAGGCGGCATCGCGCTCGAGACTTATGCCTCGATCCCCGTCCCCGATATCTCGAACTGACAAGCAGGTGAACATGGAAATCAAGGACGAGGACTACCGCATTTGGTCCGAGGGCAATGACATACACTTCGAGGGAACCATGCGGCTTCCCGGTACGGAAGCCTATGCCCCTATCTTCTCCCTTGCCATGGGCGTGCTTGAGGCCGAGCCCGATCGCATGACGATCGACCTGACGGAGTTGCAGTTCCTGAACTCGTCGGGGATCAACCTGCTCGCAAAACTGACGATCGAGGCGCGCAACCGTCCGAACGTGCAATTGACCGTGCGCGGAACCTCCGAGATCCCGTGGCAGTCGAAGTCCCTACCCAATCTCAAGAAGCTCCATCCCGGCATCGACCTCAGGCTGAACTGAGCCGCGATTTGCCAGCCTGTCTCTTGCACAGGCTGCCTGCGGTCATCCGGGCAAATGCCCGGCTTGACCTACTGCGGTTTCCTTAAATCCTATTCGATTTAAGGAAACATGCAGCAATTCAAAGTGCTACAGCGATCTTTACGCGTCTAGTAGGACGCGCGGCGCTGTAGGCGCCAACGCCTTTCTGCGCCGAAACCGGCCTTTCCCTTCACACATTTTCTTCGGCGTCGGCAACCGGAGCCGACGGAAAAGGTGGACTGACAACAATGTCCCCTTTTGGCCGGGACGTCGAATGGACATCGCGACGACGCTTGTCGGCGGACGGTTCACAAGATTTCGATTTTACTCCGATCCAGGCTGCCCCTAGGCTTCATCCGGTTCAAACAGCACCGGGA
Source organism: Ensifer sp. Root31 (assembly GCF_001424825.1). NCBI lineage: Bacteria > Pseudomonadati > Pseudomonadota > Alphaproteobacteria > Hyphomicrobiales > Rhizobiaceae > Ensifer > Ensifer sp. Root31. Next base: position 19,914 of record NZ_LMCO01000013.1, read on the forward strand.
GGAAACGCCATGAAACGCAGGCTCGTACTTGTCGCGGCCGCTCTGGCCTGCTCTATCGTCGGGGCCCACGCCCAAGACACGACGATGAGTTTCTTCGTCACCAGTGCAAATCCGGGCAAGGGCGGCAATCTTGGCGGTCTTGCCGGTGCCGATGCCTATTGCAACACGCTGGCCACGACGAGCGGCTCGACCGGCAAGACCTGGAAGGCCTATCTTTCCACCGACGCGGAAAATGCCAAGGACCGTATCGGCGCAGGCCCCTGGTACAATGCCAAGGGCGAAAAGATCGCCGACGATGTCGCCTCTCTGCATAGCGACAAGAACAACCTTACGAAGCAAACCGCACTCAACGAGAAGGGCGAGGTCATCAACGGCCGCGGCGACACGCCGAACCGGCACGACATTCTGACCGGCTCCAAGGCGGACGGCACTGCCGCGCCGGAGACCTGCGGCAACTGGACCCTGGGCGGGACCGACGGCGCGGCCATTGTCGGCCACAGCGACCGAACCGGCCTCAACGATAGCGCCGAAGCCAAGTCCTGGAACGCCTCGCATGCGACCCGCGGTGGCTGCACCCAGGAGGCCTTCAAGGGAACGGGCGGCGACGGCCTCTTTTACTGCTTCGCTGCGAACTGACCACGGCAGCCCACAAAATGTGCCCGCTCTACAGTACCGCATGGAGCAACGCCGCATCTCAGCAGGTCGCTGCGTGTCTCAGGCTTCGGCGGGTTGCCGCCGACTTTCACGTGACATGAGCGGACGTCTCGTGGCGGCCAACTTGCAAAACAGTTTCGAATCCGACCGGGTCTCGATTTCATGCTCGACACGCTATGAGAATGATTACGGCCGGTGCAAGACCAGCATACGCCTTCCCGCCGGGTGTTCAGCTTGTGCGTCGCTATGGGCGCGCAGAAGTTCATGTCCGAGGTAAAGTGTTTCAAAGACTGCATCGATTGCGACAAATGCATCGACATCCACACGTCGGACGAGGCATATAGGGCGTTGGCGCCAACCGGTAGAGTGGCCCGCCCTTCTATCACCGCGATCCGCATTTAAAGCCGTGGATCGGCGAAACCGTGATCAGCTCTGAACCGCCCCTATGATGTCGTATTCCACTACAATCGAGCGCTCCCCTTCCTTCCCGTCGGTTATCCGAATCCTTGTTCGCAACACAGGCCGGTGCTGATCAGATGACGACGATCCCCTCCGGCACGGACGCTTCCGACGCATCCGCCAGCTTCAATTCCCGCATCGTCGCACTCGTCGTCGCCATCGCCTTCTTCATGCAGATGCTCGACGGGACGATCGTCATTACCTCGTTGCCGCAGATGGCGGCTTCCTTCGGCGTCCAGCCCGTCGCCATGAGCATCGGCATCACCGTCTATATGCTGACGATGGCGGCCTTCATTCCGCTCTCCGGCTGGCTCGGCGATCGCTTCGGGGCGCGCAACGTCTTCCTCGTCGCGATCGCCATTTTTACCCTCGCGTCGCTCTTTTGTGGATTGTCGGGAAGCCTCGGCCAGTTCATCGCTGCACGCGCGGTGCAGGGCATCGGCGGCGCGTTGATGACGCCGGTCGGCCGGATCATCGTGTTGAAGAACGCCCGCAAGTCGGAGCTTGTCGGCGCGATCGCGCTCATCACCTGGCCGGCACTGATTGCCCCGGTCGTAGGCCCGCTTCTCGGCAGCGTCATCACTACTTACTTCAGCTGGCACTGGAATTTTCTGATCAACATCCCGATCGGACTGATCGGCCTGGCGCTGGTGCTGCGTTTCGTTCCGGATCAGCGCGAGGAAGCGACGCGCCGCCTCGACGCCAAGGGCTTCGTGTTGTCGTCGACCAGCCTCACACTGGTTCTGGCCGGGCTCGAAGCCTTCGTCCACGGCACAGCCAATGCATTGGCGATCGTCCTGGTGCTGGCAACAGGTGCTGCCATCGGGGTCTTGGCGACACGGCACTTCAAGTCAATCACCAATCCGCTGCTTAATCTCTCCGCCTTGAAGGTTCAGACCTTTGCTATGTCGACACTGTCGGCCGGCACCGCCTGCCGGGTCGCGATCAATGCGACGCCCTTTCTGATTCCGCTGCTCTTCCAGGTCGGCTTCGGCCTCGCTCCGATCCAGACCGGCATCTATGTGCTCGCCTACTTCGCCGGAAATCTCGCGATGAAAACGGCGACCACGCCGTTGCTGCGCCGTTTCGGCTTCCGCAGCATACTCGTCGGCAATGGCCTGCTCGCCTCACTGGCGATCGGCGCCTGCGCGATGCTTTCAACGGATACGCCACAACTGCTGACGCTTCTGCTGCTATTTGCTGCCGGGCTCTTCCGCTCGATGCAGTTTACCGCACTCAATACCCTTGGCTTTGCCGATATCAACGCGAGCCAGCGCAGCTCGGCGTCAACCCTGTCGAGCATGCTCCAGCAGGTGGCCATGCTTCTGGGCGTTGCGGTTGCCGCCGCCGTTCTCAATCTGTCGCAAGCCCTTCGCGGCGGCGAAACGGCAGCCCTTGCGGACTTCCGCTGGGCGTTTCTGGTGGTTGCGTCGATCGGCATCGTCTCGAGCTTGCGTTTTCTTGGCCTGCCTCGGGAGGCGGGCGCCGAGGTTTCCGGGCATACAACCCGACCTCGCACAACGTAGGCATTCGAACGGGCTAGCTCGCATGCCCGGGCAGCAGCGCTCTCATCTCAATCGCCGCCCGTCGGCTTCGCATTCAGTCGTCCAATCGCAGCCGGAAGCGGGCGGAAAAATCGCCCTCCCACCACATCGGGAAGTTCGTTCCCCACTTGTTGTTGTGGATGTTGAAACGAACGCCTTCGCTGAAGTCCGGCAATGTCTTGCAGAACGTCATAAAGTCCCAAGCCTCGGGCGCGACCAGGGGCGTGTCGAGCGGCTCGATCGACAACGAACCACCCGAAGCAAGATCGCCGCGAACGCCGGTGACCGCCTGAAGTTGCGCGCCGCCACCGGCAGCGGCGTTGCCGGATTTGTGCCAGAGCCCCATTTTTCGCAGGCTCCACGCGACATCGCCTGCTGGCATAAAGGAGAGAAAGCTCGCCTCCGGCATGCGGTTGGCGCTTTTTTCGTGCAAGGTCAGGTGAAGTTCGAGCGTGTCGTCTTCGCCTGAGAAGGCGAGAGCGACATGGCGCGGCGCGCCGTAACCGGCAACCGCCTGCTCAGGCATGGACAGGAGCAGGCCGGATGCGTCCGCTGCCTGAAAGGTCGGCGTAAAGACACGGGACAGAGCCGCGCCGGACCGGGCAAGACCCGGCTTGTCGTGATCGAGGATCGCCCATTCCTGGCGATGAGTCAGATAGGTGTCCATGTGCCTGTTGACGTCGGTAGCGTCATAGCTCTCGTAGCGATAGGCGATCAGCGGACCTGACCGGCCAGCCATGTACTTCCCGGACGGGGCAGTCAGCGAAAGAATGTCTCCGGTCGAAGGTTCGAGCTCGATCGACCAGCTGCCACAGGCGAGACTGGTCCGCCTGTCTCCTCTGGCTATCAGGGCCGGTACGGTCAATTCGGCCAAGGCGGCATCGGCTGCCGCTGCGTCCGGGCCGTCGAGCACTGAGCGAGCGTCATCAAGATAGGCGCGCTGTTCGCGCCAGGAGGCTTCCGTATAGGCAAAGCGGTGGTCGGTCTTGCGGGCGGCCTCAAAGTCGGGCCGAGACCAGGCCGTGTCGTCGCGCAGATAGGATTTGATATCGACGCCGCAGGTATGTTCGGCCGCCATCGTCAGCTTCTGCCCGAAAGCCAGGCGGCTGGCGGTCAGGCCTTCGGCTGCGAACCGGTCGTAAAGCCGTTGAAGCGCTAGGAAACGGGCGGTCTTTACCGGATCGGAGGCGCTGCCGTGGATCCAGCTGTCGCCAAGCTCGTGCTCGACGACGGGAAAAGCTTCCCGCGCATCCCAGATCAACGCGCCATAATCTTCGAGCGTTGCCGCGCGGACGGTCGCATCCGGCTGTTCGCGGCGCATGTCGCGATAGACCTCGGCGGTCTGCGGCACGCTTTGCGGACCGATATTGTCGCTTGTGTGGGCAAAGCTCAGGCCGTCGGCAAAACCTTCGGGGAAATAAGTCTCCCCATAGGATCGCTGATACATGACGACGATTTCTGCGCCGCCGGGCGCACGCCAGCGAAAGATGTCAGGTGTTTCAGGCGGCGGCGACGCGGTGTTGACGCCGAGATGCAGGAAGCGAATGCCGGCCTCGGCCAGCAGCGGCACCATGCCGAGCGTATGCCCCGGCACGTCCGTCATCTTGCCCGCAATCGTCTTCTTGCCGAACCTCCGATCGAGTTCCTGTGAATAGGAAAGGCCGGCACGAAAGAGCTCCGGCGACATCAACTCCGTATGTGTGGTGAACGGCAGGCCATGCCAGCGGATCAGTCCGAGATCGATTGCCCGCTCGAGCTTCTTCACCTCCGCGGCCGAACGCGACGTCAGGTGATCCCAGATCAGCCAGGCACCGGTCGTCCAGACGAACTTCGGATCTCGCGGATCCTCGGCATAAAAATGCTCGGCCGTCTCGATCGCCTGCGGAATGAACCGGTCGTGGTACTGGCGACGCACCTTTTCCGCGTGATCGGTGAAGCCAATGTCGAGATGGGTCTTGAAGACCAGATGCACGCATTTTTCTGTCATGTTCTTCCATTCAGCCGACGGTGCCGCGAACGACGAGGCGGGTGGTCAGGGTTTCGACCAGGGAGTCGGCATCCGGCGTCTTGAGACGTCGAAGGATCAACCGGACAAGGGCGCGAACGCGATCGTCGAGATCGATGCGGACGGTGGTCAAATTGTAACTTTTCCAATGTGCCTGCGGGATGTCGTCGAAGCCGACGACCTTGACATCGCCAGGCACTGAAAGGCCGAGTTCGTGCCTGAGGGCATCGATCGCGCCGAACGCCCCGACGTCGTTGGCCGCAAAGATCGCATCGGCGCCGGATCCGACCCGGAAGAGATCAAGCGTCGAGCGATAGGCGGTGTCGTAGGTGTAGTCACCGGGGACGATAACCGGCGGCGCCATGCCGCGCTCGGCCAGCACCTGCGCGATCATCCGCTCGCGTTCGGTATTGGCAAGGGATTGCTTCTTGCCGCCGAGATAGGCGATGCGACGGGCACCATAGCCTTGCAGCAAGGCGACCGCCTGTTCGATGCCGTCCTTCTGCCGCACGAGAAGACGGTCATAGAGTGTTTCGGACGCCCTGCCGGCAAACGCATCCGCGTCGTCATAGATCACGTAGATCGGAACGGCACGATCGAGAAAGCCGCTCAGAACATCAGGCTCGATATTCTCGGTAAAGGCGATGACCGAGTCGGGATTGAAGCCGCGCATATAGGTCAGCAGCATCGGGTCCATGCTGAAATCGGCTTTCGCCTTGAACAGAAGTGTCGCGAAGCCCTCTGCCTGCAGCGCGGTCGTCAAGGCGTCGATCTCCTGGCTTTCCCAGGGGCTGCAGACATCGGGAACGATCATGCCGACGAGATGCGAGCGCCTGGTTACCAGCGAACGCGCGGCCATGTCAGGCGTATAGTTCAACTCACGTGCCACCTTCAGGATGCGATCTCGCTTCTCCGGCTTCAGGGACGCATTCGGATTGAAGGCGCGCGAGACAGCGACGCGCGAGACATTGGCCTCTCGTGCCACCAGATCGGCCGTGGCGCGTCCTGCTTTCCTGTCGGTTTTCTCGCTCATGGGGTAGTGCTCTGCGCAAAAATGAAAACGTGTTCAATTCAACCTGCACCAATGATCGCGCTTCCGTCAAGATGTCAGTAGAAATCACCTCATAGACGGCAAAACCCGGAGAGCATGAACTCGTATAAGCCTCATCACCAGAATCCACTTCATGGCGTGTTGACAAAAATGAAAGCGTGTTCATTCTTAAGTTCAGACGGGATGGGATTGACCGGAGGAGGCCGATTCCAGCCCGGATGCACCGCAGCCGAAACGGTCCGGAGAACCGGACCACCGTGGGAGGAGTTTCAATGCGCAGAAGGATTCAGTCATATTTGCTGAGCGCGGCGGCCATCATGGCCCTGTCCGGGCCGGCGATGGCAACCGAGCTCAACATCACCTGCCGATGCGTTGTCGGAGGGGTCAACAGCGGCATGGCCGAGTGGATCGAAAACAAGGTCATTCCGGCCTTTACCGCCAAGATGAAGGCCGAAGGCAAGGACGTCACCGTCAAGCTCAATCAGTTCGGCGGCGAGGACGAGCAGCTGACACAGCAGCTGGCGCTTGACTTCTCCACCGGTGCTGGCCCGGATGTCTCCGGCTTCGATGGCTTCCTGATCCCGAGCTTCGTCCAGGGCGGGCTGTTGAAATCGCTTGAAGAAGTGGCCGGCGCCGACGTCAATGCCTGGGAAGGCTGGAGCCACATTTCCGACGGCACCAAGGCGTTGATGAGCTATCAGGGCAAGCCTTACGGCATCGCGCTCGGCACCGACGCGCGCATGATCTTCGTGCGCAAGGACCTGTTCCAGAAGGCGGGCCTCGACGCGGCGACGTGGCAGCCGAAATCCTGGGACGAACTGCTCGACGCCGCGCGCAAGATCAAGGCGGCGGCGCCGGATTCCTTCCCGCTGCAGCTGAATGCCGGCGTCTCCATGGGCGAGGCCACCACCATGCAGGGCTACTGGATGGCGCTGCTCGGCACCGGCGAGCAGGTCACAGACGATGCCGGCAAATATATCGTCTCCAGCCAGGGCATCCTCGATACACTGAAGCTCTACAAGACCATCTATGTCGACGACAAGCTCGGCGACCAGCGCGCCCAGCTCTTGGCCGACGGGCGCAATCGAACCTTCGCCAACTTCCGCGACGGCAAGACCGCGATGCTGGTGGAGGGCGACTGGTTCTATCGTTCCGTCACCGCACCGGACGCCGAGTTCGCGGTCGCCGACCGTGACAATGTCATGACCTGGAAGAAGATGCCGGCGGCGCAACCAGGCAAGGGCCTGCGCGGCCAGGACTTCGTCACCATGTCCGGCGGCACCGGCTTCGTCATCAACCCGCATACCGACGCCCCGAAGGAATCCTGGGAGCTCTTGTCTTTCATGAACAGCCAGGAGCAGCTCACCGCCTTCCAGGAGATCCAGCCGGCGATCCGCATTCGAAACGACGTCACCATCCCCAACTCGCCGTTCCTGACCGAGACCGCCGAGGTCCTGCTGCCCATCACCACGGCACGTCCCAATGACGCCAACTACAACAAAGTCTCGACCGAAATCCAGCGCATGACCGAAAGCGTCGTCTCGGGCGAACTGTCGCCGGAAGACGCGATGGCCCAGTACAAGGCCGCCGTGATCGCCATCGTCGGTGAAGAGAACACGGTCAGCCGTCTCTGATCGGGCCTAATATCACCGGTCGGCCGATCGGCCGGCCGGTGATCTTGCCGAACCGCTTCGCCCTGCAATGGGAAACTCAACGCATGAAGAAATTCTCGCTACTGTCCACGCGGGCGGGCGCCCTTTTTCTGGCTCCCGCAACGGCATTGGTCGGTGTTTTCGTCATCATCCCCTTCTTCTGGGTGATCTTCGTTTCCTTCACCAACAGGACATTGCTTGGACGGACCGCGCTCGACCCGGATTTCGTGGGTCTCCAGAACTATTTCGCCCTCTTCAATCCTGCCACCTTTTTCACCCGCGGCCAGTTCGGCTTTTCGCTGATCCTGACGATCCAGTTCGTGCTGCTCTCCGCGCTCATCGGCCAGGCGCTGCTCGGGCTGATCCTCGCCTGGCTCAGCCAGTCCGTGTCGCCCGGTATGAAGTCCTTTCTGCAGACGACCGTCATTGCCGCCTGGATCCTGCCGGAAGTGGTCATCGGCTTCGCCTGGTTCGCATTCCTCGACTATGACAGCGGAACGCTGAACATGATCATGCGCGGTCTCGGCCTGCCGCCGGGAGACTGGCTGCTGCAGCAGCCCTTCTGGGTCATCGTGTTCTTCAACACCTGGCGGGGGGCTGCCTTCTCGATGATGCTGTTCAACTCGGCATTCCAGTCGATCCCGCCGAGCTATTTCCAGGCGGCGGATGTCGCCGGCGCAACCTCCTGGCAGAAGCTGCGCGATATCGCCCTGCCGCTGATCCGCGGCCATGTGGTCACCGATCTGATCCTCATCACCATGTGGACCTTCAATGTCTTCACGCCGTTCCTCTTGACCAATGGCGGGCCGTCCTATCGGACCGAACTGTTGTCGATCTACACCTACCGCATCGCCTTCAAGGATTTCGAGTTCGGCAAGGGCGCGGCCGTCGGCGTGGTCATCATGCTCATCAATCTGGCTTTCGCACTCGTCTATCTGAGGCTTGCCCACAAGAAGCCGGCGGAGGCCGAATGATGCCGTTCTCTTCCCGTATCTACTTCCGCCGCATGGGCTTTTCGGTGGTCGCCGCCCTGCTCGGCACCATCTTCGCGCTACCGCTCGTCTGGTTCCTCTTCGCGCCGTTCAACGCCCGCGCCGAACTCGGCCTTGCCATCCCGGAACCCTTCACGTTCGCCAATTTTGCTACGGTGTTTCAGAACACCTTCGCCATGCAGGCGCTGTTCAACAGCCTGGTGCAGGCCTTCGGCGGCGTCGTCCTCGTCGGCGCGGCAGCAACGCTTGCGGCTTATGCGCTTTCCCGCTCGCCAATCCCCGGAAAAGGCGCAGTCACCTATGTGCTCTTGCTGTTCTCGTCAGTGGTCTCCGGCTCGGCCGCGATGGTGCCGATCTTCCTGATCGTTTCTGCGGCCGGACTGATCGACACGCATCTCGCCGTCATTCTCGTCTTTGCCGGTGGGCTACTGCCGACAGCCATGTTCATCCTGCGCGACTTCATCGACGCCATCCCGCGCTCCTATGAAGAAAGCGCGATGGTTGCAGGCGCCTCTCCACTGCAGGCGTTCTTCGACGTCGCCCTGCCGGTGATCCGGCCGGGTATCGTCGTGGTCGTCGTCTGGGCCTTCGTCAACATCTGGGGAAGCTTCCTGATCCCCTTCATCCTCTTGCGCAGCGACAGCCTGATGCCCGCCTCCGTCGCCATCTATTCCTTCTATTCCGAGGCCGGCACGCCGATCGTCACACTGCTTGCCGCCTACTCACTCATCTATTCGCTCCCCGTCATCGCGCTCTACCTCTTCGTGAACTGGAAATTCGGTTTCCGGTTCTTCGGTGGCATCAAGTCGTAATCGGAAAACCAGTCTCATGGCCTCTGTCGAATTCCAGAACCTTTCCAAGAGCTTCGGCGCATTCAACGCCCTGCCCGATATCAGCTTCTCGATTGCTGACGGCGAGTTCGTCTGCCTGCTCGGACCATCCGGCTGCGGCAAGACGACGAGCCTGCGCATGATCGCCGGGCTCGAAACGCCGTCCTCCGGCAAGGTGCTGATCGGCGGCAAGGACGTGACCTACCTGCACCCGAAGGATCGGCAGATCTCCATGGTCTTTCAGGACTATGCACTCTATCCGCACATGAATCTTGCCGACAACATCGCCTATCCGCTGAAGGTGCGCGGCGAGGCGGAGGACAAGCGTCATGCCCGCGCCAGGGAGGTCGCCGACGTCTTGAAGATCGGCGATCTGATGAAGCGCCTGCCGAGCCAGATCTCCGGCGGCCAGCAGCAGCGCACGTCGCTGGCGCGCGCGCTCGTCTATCCGAGCCAGGTCTATCTCTTCGACGAGCCGCTCTCCAACCTCGACGCCAAGCTGCGCCTGGAAGCACGCGGGTTTCTCAACCACCTGCAGCGCGACATGGGCATGACCGCCGTCTACGTCACCCACGACCAGGCGGAAGCGATGGCGCTCGCCACCCGCATCGCGGTCATGGACAAGGGCCGGATCGTCCAGTTCGCGCCGCCGATCGAGATCTATCGGCGCCCGGCCACCACCTTCGTTGCCAATTTCGTCGGCAACCCGCCGATGAACCTCGTGCCGGCGCAGGCTGCAATCATCGACGGAAAGCTGCAGCTTCGCGCCGAGGGGCTGTCGGTCGCGGCACTGCCGGTTTCCGACGCCATCGCAAAGGCGGTCGGCGCCAAAACGATAACGCTCGGCGTTCGCCCGGAGCATCTGCGCATTGCCCGTCCCGACGTCGGCAACATCATCACCGGCGAGCTTTTCGCCAACGAGAACATGGGGCCGGAAAGCCTGGTGACGATCGAGCGGAAAGATGCCGGCCGCGTCACGGCCCGCATTTTTACCGACGACGAGATCAGGGTAGACAAGACGGTGCGACTTTCCTTCGACGCCGAACACGTCACGCTGTTCGACAGCACCGGCGCCCGCATTCCCGTCCTTGGCGAATAGTCCGGACTGCTGCAAATGATGACGACCACCGTTCACGTGACACGCGCCGACCAGGCCGCCAACCCGTACTTTTACGTGCCCTTCGACGTGCCCGAGGGCACGACGCGCATCGATGTCACCATGGCCCATGCAAAAGCGGAAGATTGCATCATCGATCTCGGCATGCTTGATCCGCGCGCGACCGATTATCCGACCCGCGCCGGCTTTCGCGGCTGGAGCGGCGGCGCCCGCGACCGCTTTTTCGTCGCAACGGACGACGCCACGCCCGGCTACATCCACGGGGAGATGCCTGCCGGTCGCTGGCAGGTCATGCTCGGCCTTTACAAGCTTCCGCCAGAAGGTGCCGATGTCACGCTGACGTTCAGCCATGACAATGCGCCTCTCGCGCTCGAACCGCAGCCCGCGCGCACCTTCCCCGTCAGGAAGGCGGCCGGCTGGTATCGCGGCGATCTGCACTGTCACACCTTCCACTCCGATGCGGCAGGCTCGCCCGAATTGCTGCACGCAGCCGCCAAGCAGGCCGGGCTCGACTTTCTCGCCGTCGCCGACCACAACACCATCAGCCAGCGCCGCTATTTCCATCCCAACTCGTCCGCCGACCTCGTCTTTGTGCGTGCGATGGAGGTGACGACCGCAGTCGGCCATGCCAACGTCTTTGGCGTCGACGACTGGATCGATTTCCGCATGACCCGGCCCGAACATGGGCACACGCTTGCCGACATGGTGCATGAGCGCGGCGGCATGCTGTCGATCAACCACGACAAGCCGACGATCCCCTGGGATTACGACGTGCCGGAGATCGACTGCATGGAAGTCTGGCAATCGCACTGGATGGCCTGGAACTGGGTATCGCTCGGCCGATATCAGCAGCGGCTGGCTTCGGGCAAGAAAATCTCGGCAATCGGCGGCAGCGACTTCCACCAGCCGGCCCGGCTGATGCCCGAAGGGCCGCTCGTGCTTGCGCGACCGACGACGGTGCTGTGGCTCGACGAACTTTCTGAAAACGCGATCCTCGCCGCGATGAAGACCGGGCTTGGCTATATCACCGAGAGCCCTGATGGACCGCATTTGGCACTTTCGGTCGATGGCCAGCCGATGGGCTCGACGATCCGAGGGCCCGTCGACGCGAAGGCCGACGTTCACGGAGCAAAAGGCGATCGGCTGCTCTGGTTCGACGCGACAGGGCAGATTGCCGATCAACTCATCGAAGACGACCGCTGGGTCGGACAATTCTCCGGGCGGCCGAGCCTGTTCCTACGCGCCGAAATCGCAGCAGAGAAGAGCCGGCCGCAGATAATCGGCGATTTCACCGCGGCCCTTGGCGGCGGGTTGCCCTGGCAATTAACCGAAGTGGAACTGCAACTACAGACCGTGCGCCGCGCCATCAGCAATCCGATCTATGTGGCGTGATCGGAGAGCATTTCCAGGAAAAGTGCGAAGCGGTTTTCCGTTAGGAAATGCTTGGAAACAAAGAGGTAGAGCGTTTCCGTGACTCCGTTTAAATCGGAAACGCTCTAGGGCTAGAAAAAGGGTCGCAGGGCCAGCTCCGCGCCAAGAAGCAGCAGACCGACCAGGAACCACCGGCGGAACGTGGTCGGGCTGACCAGACGGCGGATCGCCTGCCCGGCCCACATGCCGGCCAGCGCCGGCACGATGGCAACCACCGACAGGAGCAGGTTGTCGGCCTCCAACGCCCCACGCCACAGCAGACCTGCCGCAAGCGTCATCGTCGACACGGTAAAGGAGAGGCCGAGCGCCTGGATCAGGTCGTCCTTCTCCAGACCAAGGGCCTGCAGATACGGCACCGCCGGCATGACGAAGACGCCGGTGCAGCCGGTGACCACGCCCGTAATCATGCCGATAGGCGGAGACAACCACACCTCGGCCCTTGCCGGCACTGAGAACGGGCGCGCCATGAGCGTATATCCGGCATAGACCACAAGCGCCGTCCCGAGCATGGCTGTCGACAGGGCCGTATCGCCGCCCGCGAGAAGAGCCGTGCCGAGGATGGTACCGATGCCGATCGCCAGCATCATCGGCCAGAGCCGCAGCATGAGCGGGCCGAGGGCCGGACCCGCCAGCAGTTGCCAGACATTTGTCACGAGGGACGGCAGGATCAGCAGATTGGCGGCCGTAATCGGCGACAACAGCGCACCGAGCGCGCCCATGGCGACGGTGGGGAGCCCCATACCCGTCACGCCCTTGACCACGCCGGCGAGGAAAAAGGCGGCAGCGATTGCGCCGGTGAGCCATGTGGAGAGTTCGATCATGGCTCTAAAGTCATGAAGCATTGCGACAGCGCAATGCGGATGATCCGCAGGTTGGCTTCGGCTATGCCGAAGGCACATTTGCCGCTATCGTGCCGGCATGCGCTTCGATCTGATCGACCTTCGCCTGTTTCTTGCCGTCGTCGAGGCAGGCAGCATCACCCACGGCGCCGGGGTCGCGAACCTCTCCCTGGCCGCCGCCAGCGAGCGGCTGCGCGGCATGGAGGAGAACGGCGGCGTAAAACTTCTGGCGCGCGGCCGCAGGGGCGTATCCACGACCGCCGCCGGCGATGCGCTCGCCCATCATGCCCGGCTCGTACTGCGCCAGATGGAGCATATGCATGGGGAGCTCGGCGAATACGCCAGGGGATTGCGGGCGAGCATTCGCCTTCTCGCCAACACCGCCGCGATCACCGAGTTCCTGCCCGGCCGTCTTGGGCCTTGGCTTCGCGCCCACTCGCAAACCGATATCGACCTGAAGGAGCGCCAGAGCGCGGACATCGTCAAGGCCGTCTCAGGTGGCCGGGCTGAGATCGGCATCATCTCGGATGCCGTCGACGCGACCGGCCTGCGCCTCATCCCCTTCGCGATCGACCGGCTGGTTGCCGTGGTCGCCAAGAACCATGTTCTTGCAGAAACAAGACAGATCAGCTTCACGGATCTGCTCGACCACGCCTTCGTCGGCCTTGCGGAAGGCAGTGCCCTGCAGGCCCATATCGAGGGCCAGGCGACCCGCATCGGCCGCCGGATGAGCTACCGCCTGCGCGTGCGCAGCTTCGAGGATGTCTGCGGTCTGGCCGCACAGGATGTCGGTGTCGGCATCGTCCCGCAGACAGCTGCGCGCCGATGCCGTCGCACGGCGATTTCCGCCCTCCGCCTGACCGACAAGTGGGCGACGCGTCGCCTGTCGATCTGCCTGCGGCCGGATGAAGACCTCTCGCCGCTCGCCCGCGACCTGGTCGAGCATCTCGGCAATTTCAAGCCGGACTGACCGTCGAGGCGACCCGTGGCGGTCGATCAGTAGCCTCTGGCAGCACCCGCGCCGATGCGACTGTCGACCGCACCGTTGTAGCGGGCGCCACCGCCGTCCTTGATTTCGGCCAGGCTTTCGCCGCCAACAAGGATGCCGGTCGCCTGCCCCCAGATGCTCCAGCTCTTGTCGATCTGCACATCATGGCCCATCTCCGAGAGAAGCTTGCGCGTATCGGGCGAAAGGGCGTAGGGCTCCATGAACACTTTGTCCGGTAGCCACTGATGATGGATGCGCGGCGCGTCGACGGCCTCCTGAATATTCATGCCGTGATCGACCACGTTGAGGATCGCCTCGAGCGTGATCGTAATGATGCGCGCTCCGCCGGGGCTGCCGATCACCATGAACGGCTTGCCGTCCTTGGAGACGATGGTCGGGCTCATCGATGAAAGCGGTGTCTTGCCCGGTGCGATCGCGTTCGCCTCGCCCTGAACGAGCCCGTAAAGATTGGGAGCACCCGGCTTCGCTGTGAAATCGTCCATCTCGTTGTTGAGCAGAATTCCGGTTCCTGGAGCGACCACGCCGGCGCCAAAAGAACCGTTCAGCGTATAGGTAACGGCGACCGCGTTGCCCTCGTCGTCGATGATCGAATAGTGGGTGGTCTCCTTGCTTTCTGCGAACCCCTCCGGCATCAGCGCCTGCGAGACGCCAGCCTTGAACGGGTCGATCTTGCCGCGGATCTCGGCCGCGTAAGCCTTGTCGAGCAGTTTGGCGACCGGGTTCTCGACGAAATCGGGGTCTCCAAGCGTCGTGTTGCGATCGACATAGGCATGGCGCATGGCCTCGATCATCGCATGCACGGTTTCGGCCGAGCCGTAACCGAGATAGGAGATCGGATAACCCTCGAGAATGTTGAGGATCTCGCAGATAATGACGCCACCCGAGGATGGCGGCGGCGAAGAGACGATGTCATAACCACGATAGTTGCATTTGACCGGCTCAAGCTCGCGCACGGCGTATTGCTCGAAATCCTTCTTGGCGAGGATGCCGCCCTTGTCAGCACTTGCCTTGACGATGGCATCGGCGATCGGCCCCTTGTAGAAGGCGTCGGTTCCCTTTTCGGAGATGCTTGTAAGCGAGGCGGCGAGATCCGCCTGAACCAGTGTCTCGCCGACGGCAAAGGGTTTTCCGTCGGGCTTCAGAAAGATTGCTGCCGCTGCCGGGTCCTTGGCCAGCCTTTCGGTTTCGCCGTCAAAGGAATCGACATCGCCCTGCTCCAGCCGAAAGCCGTCCTTGGCAAGGGCGATGGCAGGCGCGATCAGCTCTTTCAGCGGACGCGTACCATAGCGGCTTCGCGCGACTTCGAAGCCCATCACCGGCCCAGGAACGCCGACGGCCAGATATCCTTCGGTGCTCAGGCCATCGACCAATTGCTTCTTGTCATCGAGATACATGGTCTTGGTCGCAGCAGCGGGCGCCCGCTCGCGAAAATCGAGGAAGGTGGTCTTGCCGTCCTTGAAACGGATCGTCATGAAGCCGCCGCCGCCGATGTTGCCGGCGGTCGGATAGAGCACCGCAAGCGCATAGCCGACGGCAACGGCAGCATCGACGGCGTTGCCGCCCTTTTTCAGGACCTCGACGCCGATGTCCGACGCCAGATGCTGGGCGGTGACGACCATGCCGTGCTCGGCTTTGACCGGCTCCGGCGAGGCGGCCCTGACGGCCGATGGCGAAACCGAGCCGAGTGCGGCGATAAGGGTGAAGGACAGAACATTCAGGCAGGAACTGCGCATGCTTTTCTCCCGCGACAACAGGTTTTGCTGGCAATTGACGCCCTCGATTAAGGGCGGCGGCATCGAAGTTCGCAAAGGCACCACGCATCAGGCGGCGGACAACAGTCCGGCCATCGGGCGGGCTGAGGCTTGTTCAGAAATTGAAGCCTTGGCCGGAGTATAGACATGTGCGGACGGCACGGGCAATCGTCGCCTGACGATCATGATCGGCGAACAATTCGAATGCGAAGACGATCGGCTTACCATTGCTCTGTCATTGCCGCGACGCTACCCCAGTGAGTACCGGGTCGCGACAAGCCGGAGTGCAGCCGATGACCGCATCCTAGCGACCACCAAATTTTTGCCATTGCCATGAACAACCGTGGCTGTGACAGTTCGCTCCAGGGATCTGGTATCATCCGCATCCGGATTTCTGCACGAGGACACTAAACGGGAAGAAGGTCGCATGATCGAAGGCCATTGCCATTGCAAGTCGGTTCGCCTTTCCGTCCGTGTCCGCCCTGACACACTTGGCAGCTGCAACTGTTCGCTGTGTTCAAGACTAGGCACGCTTTGGGGCTATTACAACGCAGAAGAGGTTTCGATCAGCGACCCGCAGGGCAAGCTCGTCGGCTACGTCCAAGGCGATGCCACGTTGACGATGCACCATTGCGGCACCTGCGGTTGCACCACCCATTGGTCGCCGATCGGCACTGACGCGACGCGCATGGGTGTCAACATGCGCCTGTTCGATCGATCCGTCTGGGAAGACATACCCCACCGGCTCATCGACGGCGCCAGATGGTAGGTGCCACTCTCTTCCTACTGCATGTTTCCTTACATCCTATTCGATTTGAGGATAAAAACATGCAGCAATCCAAAGCGCTACAGCGACATTTGCGCGTCTAATAAGACTCGCGGCGCTGTAGGGCGCCTTGCCTGCACGACAGTCCTGCAGAAACGGTGCTAGGCCGCCGAGGCTGCGCCGCCACGCTCGCTGACCGCCTTGGCATATTGGGCGTCACGGCTCTCCTTTGTGGCGTATCGCGCCCGCTTCTGCTCGTACATGCTGAGGTCCGCTCGCTTGACCAGCGCCTCCATCGATTCGCCGGTATCGCTGGTCGAAACGCCGAGCGATATGCTGAGGGGAGCGTTGGAATAGAACTGGTTGTTGATCTTCAACAGTTCGTTGATCGTCTCGACCATGGTGGCCGCTGCCAGCCGGTCGGCACCCGGCATCAGGATGGCGAACTCGTCGCCGCCGATGCGGGCGGCATGGTTGGGCTGCGACACCGCACCGTTCAACACTTCGCCGAGCCGGCGCAGGAGGGCATCACCGGCGTCGTGGCCAAGCTGGTCGTTGGCCGCTTTCAGGCCATCAAGATCGATGACGATGGCCGAGACCGGGCGAAGCGACTTGCGCTCCAGCCTGTTCAGCTCGTCCATGTAGAAGGCGCGGTTGTGCAGCTTGGTCAGCACGTCATGCTTGCCGAGATATTCGAGATAGGCCTCGGCCTTCTTGCGTGCGGTGATATCGGTCAACGCCACCTGGACCAGCGACCAGTCGCCTTCATGGCCCGGAAGCACGGAGAATTGCAGCAGGACGTGGCGCTCGGAACCGTCGAGCGCATAATTGACCACCTCGCGGTGGTGCAGAAGATTGCCGTTCCACAGCTCGATCAACTGCTCCTTGAAGTGCTTCTCCATCTCGTTGCGGAAAATGTCGCCGAGACGCTGCAGCAACGTGTTCCGATCCGGCGCGCAGAACAGGTCGAGCGTCGCCTGGTTGATGTCGATGACCCTGATCTCGCTCATGCACTGGCGCACGAACTCCGGATGGACGTCCGTGAACACGCGAAAATCGACGATCCCTCGATGACGGACATCCTCGAGCAGCAACTTGATGCGACTGAAGTCCTCGACCCACAACGACACCGGCGAATGCTCGAAGATACCTTCGGCGTAACGGCGGTTGGCCAGTTCGCTGCGGCGCGCCTCCTCACGCGCCGTGACATCTTCCGTCGTCAGCAGCAACCGGCCGAGCGTGTTCTCGTATCCTGGTAGCACCGAGCCGCGCAGCTGAATGTCGAGCCTGCGGCCAGACAGCGTGTAGTTGACCGCGCTGCTGCTGAACTCGGTCTTGCCCTCCCACAATTCGGCAAGCTCATTGACATGGCTGTCGAGCATTTCATCGCGAAAGACCTTCGACAGGTTCGCGGAGAGGTGATCGAGATCCCTGGCTTCAAACAGGTCCAGTGTCCGGCGATTGACCTGCAGGACACGAATTTGGCTGGAGCAGGCGGCGACACGCGTCAAGTCTTCTCTGAGATAGGCGCGGATATCGACCACGCCCTCGGCCCGCCAACGATCGAACTGCGTTGTGACCCCGCTGAAATCCTCGATCCACATCGCGATCGGCGCCAGATCAAAAATATTGGTGTCGGAAGAACCTGTCATTACTGTTCCATCTCGGTTCGCGGGGAGAGGGTTCCGTGCAAGGCGCATCGCCTTTGAGTGCATTCTAACGGTCTTTAAGTAAAGATGCCTAAATCCTCAACCGCAGATCGCCGTCGATGCGAACCATCCGCTCAACACACGGCTGTCCGATCGATACGGGGTTTGCTTCGGTTACCGGCCGTCACACCGCATAGTAGAAATATTTGCAACCTGAGGTCACCACCTCCTTGAAAGCACCAAATCGGTGCTTTACATCAGATGCATGATGCAAATGACCCACACGGCGATCCTTCGCTACCGTCTCGCGCCCGACGACCAGGCCCGGCGCGCGTTGGTGGAAACGTTCGCCGCCTATGCGGCGATGCTGGCCCTGCTCGAGGAGCTGACGGCGGAAAAAGGCGGGGCAAATCTCGTGACCCTGCACGAGCTCGCCTATGAAACCGTCAGGGAGCACACGGGCCTTCCGGCGCGCTTCGTCACGCTGGGTCTGCGCGATTTCGCCTCAAACCGCGGACGTCCGAGCGATCCGCTGCGGCTGCCGCTCGACGAAAAGCTGTTTGCGATCAAGGGGCCGGCGGACCTGACGGTCGCAACCGTGCGTGGCCGTGTCGCCATCCCCTTCGACGTGGCGGGCTATTCGCGCGGCACGCTCAACATTTTTTCGGCCCAGCTCGTCGCCGATCTCGGCGGTTATGAAATTCACATCGGCGTCACGCCACACACGGATCGAACGGAGGAAGACATGATGATGAATGAAGGCATTCTTTCGCGCATGGGCCGGCTGATCGCCGGCATCGCCAACGCCGCCGTCGACAAAGCGGAAGGCACCAACAAGGTCGCCGTCGTCGAACAAGCCTTGCGGGAAATCGATGCCGCCGCCGAAGAGGCAAAGGCAGACATCGGCAAGGCGCGGGCTGAGGAATATCGCATTCAAAGTCGCCGTGAAGAAATCGTCGCCGATCTGAACATGTTGGAAGAAAAGATCCAAATGGCGGTCTCGTCCGGCCGCGACGATCTCGCCAAGGCCGGTGTTGCCCGCCAGATCGACCTAGAATCCCAGACCGCAGCGCTCGACAAGGCGCTGGCCGATGCCCGGATCCATCTCGATGAGGGACAGAAGGCGCTGCAGGCCGTGTTTGCCACCCGCCGCGAAGCCGAAGCCAGACTTGCCGATCTGAAACGCAGCCTGACGCAGTATCCGGACGAACCGGCGGCAGCAAGGGCACGCAACAACCCCGCCGATGGTGCCGCGCGAGCCGCTGCCGCCGTCTCCCGCGTCACCGGCGTTCCCGCCGGCAGCAACGCGACCAGTGCCGAGCTCGACGAGCTCGACCGGCTTCACCGCGAGCAAGCGATCGAAGCGCGGCTGGCAAAGTTCAAAGCCGGAAAGGCCTGACCCCGATGGAGCTCTTTTTCGCTCCTGAATGTTTGCCCTTTGCGATTGCCGCCATCATGCTGGCGGCGTTGACCGCAATCGAGATGCTGTGCCTGCTGCTCGGATTTTCCCTTGGCGAGGTGATCGACAAGGCCGGGCTCGATGAGCACAACGGCATGGCCGGGCTCCTTTCCTGGCTGAATGTCGGCGGCGTCCCGATCCTCATCCTGGTGATGCTGTTGCTGGCCCTGTTCTCGATGACCGGGTTCGTCATCCAGAGCATCGCCCACAGTGTCTGGCTGCCGCTGCCGGCCATGATTGCCTCCATCCCGGCGCTTCTCTTGAGCCTTCCCGCAGTCAGGACATCGAGCCGGGCCGTGGCGCGGATCGTGCCGCGCGACGAAACCTATGTCGTCGACCTCTCCGAGTTCGTCGGCCAGACCGCCGAAGTGGCCGTGGGCCCGCTCGATCAGGGCCTGCCGGGGCGCGTGCGCCTCAAAGACAAACACGGAAACTGGCACAATCTGCGTGCCAAAGCCGCCAAGGGCGAAGCTGCCATCGCCATCGGTACACAGATCCTCATCGTCGACCGCGCCAAGGATGTCTTCATCGCCATTCCCGCGCCGGAAGACCTTCTCACTTCGCCAAACACCACCTCCATGGAGCAACAATGATCTTTGATCTTCTCCTGCCCGCCGGCATCGGCGTCGTCCTGATCCTCGGCATCGGCTTCGTGCTTGCATCGCTCTATACGCGATCGAGCCGGGACGAAGCCTATGTCCGCACCGGCCTCGGCGGCCAAAAAGTCGTCCTGGACGGCGGCTCTATCGTCCTGCCGATTTTCCATTCGATCGCCCGGGTCAATCTGAAGACCCTTCGTCTTGAAGTTCGCCGCGGCGAAGGCGACGCGCTGATCACCAAGGACCGCATGCGCGTCGATATCGGCGCCGAATTCTACGTCCGCGTGAAGCCCGACGCGTCGTCGATCGCGCTTGCGGCCCAGACGCTTGGCGACCGCACCAACGATGCGGAACAGCTGCGCGTGCTGATCGAGGCGAAGTTCGTCGACGGCCTGCGCTCGGTCGCCGCCACCATGAGCCTCGACGCTCTGCAGGAGCAGCGCATGGATTTCGTCAAGGCGGTTCAGGAAGCGGTTGGTGCCGACCTGCAATCGAACGGCCTTGAACTGGAGTCCGTGTCGCTGACACGGCTCGACCAGACCGATATCAAGCACTTCAATGCCAACAACTTCTTCGACGCCCACGGCCTCGCCGCGCTGACGCGCATCACCGAAGGCCGCAAGAAGGAGCGCAACGAGATCGTGCGCGACACCGAAGTCGCCATCGCGCAGAAGGATCTTGAGGCTCGCCAGCAGTCGCTGGCGATCGAACGAACCAAGCGGGAAGCGGAACTGAACCAGGAACGCGACATCGCCAACAAGTCTGCAGCGACCCGCGCCGAGACCGCCCAACAGGAGCAGGCCGCCAAGCGCGCCGAAGAAGAGGCCCGCATCGCCACCGAGCAGGCCATTGCCGAGCGCGAGGCGGCCGCCAAGCAGGTGCGCGAAAGCGCCAATATCGAGGCGACCCGCACGGTCCAGCAGCGCGATACGGAAGCCAAGCGCGACCTGCAAATCGTCGCCCAGGAAAGTGCTATCGCCGTCGCCAACAAGAGCCGCGAGGAGTCCGAGGCGAAAGCTCAGGCTGAAACCGCACGCGCTCTGGCAATCGCCGCGGAAGAAAAGGTCGGCACCGCCAAGGCCGTCGAAATTGCCGAGCGCGAACGCCAGATCGCCGTCATCGACGCCCGCAAGACTGCTGAAACCGAAGCAACGGCCGTCACCGTCGGCGCCGAAGCTGAAAAGCAGGCGGCCACTGACCAGGCCGATGCCATCAGAACCCTTGCAACCGCCGAGGCTGAGGCCGCAGTGATCAAGGCCAAGGGCATTCTGGAGACCGGCAAGGCGGAAGCCCAGAGCGAGGCGCTGCTCAACGAGGCGCGCAACAAGCTCAGCCCCGCCATCATCGAGTTCGAGATCCTGCGCGAACGCATCCGCATCATCCCGCAGGCGCTGGCCGAGGCGGTGAAGCCGATCGAGAAGATTTCCGATATCCGCATCTTCGACACCGGCGGCATGCTGGGTCGTGGCGGTGCCGGTGCGGGCGGCGCAAGTGGTATCGGCATGGGCGAAGGCCTTGCCGGACAGTTGCTCGCCTACCAGGCCAACAAGCCGATCCTCGATCGCCTGCTGAAAGAAGCCGGCTTCGAGGGCGACAACGCGGTCTCTTCGCTGCTTGCCAATCTGCAGGGCGACGAGCCCAAGGAACTGGAAGTGCTCGAAAAAGACTGAGTTTTTCCAATCGCGCCGGCCGCCTCCACATGGCCGGCGCAGATTGAACCTAGGCGAAGACAACAGCCTACCGAACATTGGAACAAGCACCCGCTACCCTTGCGGCAATCGCCACGGTCTCTATCTGACGGCGTTCCTGCAGCGCTGAATGGGATGTATGCAATGACCTTTCGCGACCTTGATCTGACTTATGTTGAAAGCCACGGCATCCCACCGCTTCCGGAGCCGGACGAACAGGGCTTCGTCGAAAACGAAGGCGCACGCATCTGGTATGCGAGCCATGGTTCCGGCCCCGCAGTCATCCTGCTGCATGGTGGCATGGGAAACAGCGGAAACTGGGGCTATCAGGTCCCGGCAATCGTCGAAGCCGGCTATCGCGCTGTCGTCATCGACAGCCGCGGCCACGGCCGCAGCACACGCGACGCACGTGAATACAGCTACCAGCTGATGGCCGCCGATACCCGCGCCGTCATGGATCGGCTAGGGATCGAGAAGGCCGCGATCGTCGGCTGGAGCGATGGCGCCGATACTGCCCTGATCCTCGCCCAAGAAACGCCCGAGCGCGTTGCCGGCATTTTCTTCTTCGCCTGCAACGTCGACGATACAGGCACCAAACCGTTCGTGTTCACCCCTGTTATCGGCCGCATTTGGCAGCAACATCAGAAGGACTACGCCGCATTCTCGGCGACGCCAGGTGATTTCGACGCGCTCTCGGCAGCCGTCGAAACGATGCAGCGGACACAGCCCAACCTGTCGGCGGCAGCACTTGCCGGTATCTCCGTGCCCGTGGCCGCGGTCCTTGGCGAATTTGACGAATTCATCGAGCAGGAGCACATGACCTATTTCGCCAAAACGCTACCTGACGCGACGCTTCACGACCTTCCCGGTCTCAGCCATTTTGCCCCATTGCAGGCACCGGATGTTTTCAATGATGCCGTGATCACGTTCTTGAAGCGTGTCTTGCGCTAGCGCTGGCTGTTCGATCCCGAGAGCCGTCCTTCCGAAGGGACGTCTTCAAACCGACGATAATGGTGGCTCGTGTCGATTGCGCGCGATACAACCGGGGAGCGATCAGGAGGAAAGAATGCGGAAATCAGATTACCCCAAGGGCACGGTGTCCCGTCTCAGCGTCGACAGCGACGTGCTTAAAAGCAACAGGCTCGGGGATCCGAGCCGTCGCGACGTGGACGTCTATGTCCCGGCAAACCATGATGGCGCCGGCCTGCCGTTGCTCGTCGATCTCGTCGGCTTTACCGCCGGCGGCCCACTGCACACCGCCTGGAAAGCCTTCTTCGAAAATGTCCCGGAACGCCTGGACCGGCTGATTGCGACCGGGCAGATGCTGCCGGTGGTCGTCGCCTTTCCCGATTGCTTCACTTCTCTTGGCGGCAACCAATATGTCAACAGCACGGTCGTCGGCCGTTGGGAGGATTTCCTCATCGACGAGATGCTTCCGGCAGTCGAATCCCGCTTCGGCTGCGGCGGCACCGGACGGCGCGGCGTTTTTGGAAAAAGCTCGGGCGGCTACGGCTCGTTCTCCCACGCCTTCCGGCGGCCGGATGTCTGGGCCGCGGCGGCAAGCCATTCGGGAGATGCCGGCTTCGACCTGATGGCTGCTGACTTTCCCATGGTGCTGCGCGCGCTTGCGCGGCATGATCTCTCGATTGAAAGCTGGTTTCGAGCCTATGAGGCCCGGGAGAAACATGCCGATGAGGACATCCCCGTCCTCCTCGTTTTGGCCCAGGCGGCAAGCTACGACCCCGATCCCAACCTCGAGGCCTTCAAAGGCCTGCGGCTCCCGGTCGATCTGGAGACCTGCGAGCCGATCGACGACCGCTGGCAGAATTGGATGGCGTGCGATCCCGTTGAGCTCGCCAAGACCCATGGGCACAACATCGGCAAGCTCAAGGCCTTCTACATGGATTGCGGCACTGTGGATCAGTACAATCTGCTCTACGGCAACCGCCGCATCCATCGGACGCTGAAGCAACTCGGCATCGAACACACCTATGAGGAGTTCGAGGACAACCACAATTCGGTCGATTACCGCATGGATGTCAGCCTGCCCTTCCTTGCCAAGGCGCTGCAGTAACGAGCGTCAATGGCCCGGCCGGAAGCAAACGCCGGCCATAGTGTCTCGAGATGCGGCGATACCTGATCCGGTCGCCCTCGTTCTGTCGAGCTTAAGCGGCACGCCGATCGTGGCGACCCTCTTCGATCTCCTCGACGATCTTGGCAACAAAGGCGTCGAGATCGTCGGGCGAGCGGGAGGTGACGATACCGTGGTCGCTGACGACCTTCAGATCGACCCATTGCGCGCCGGCATTCTCGACATCCTTGCGGATGGAGGCATAGGACGTGGCCTTGCGCCCCTTCAAGGCGTCGGCTTCGACAAGCAGCCACGGCGCATGACAGATGGCTGCCACCACCTTGCCCGACTGCACGAAATCGGTGACGACGCGCATCGCGTCGGGGTTCTTCCTTAGCAGGTCCGGGTTGATCTGCCCGCCTGGCAGCACAAGCGCATCAAAGTCTCGCACGAACACGTCCTTTGCCGTCAGGTCGACGTCAACGGTGTCGCCCCAGTCGCCCTTGTCCCAACTCTTGATGGCCCGTTTTTCCAGCGATGCGATGGTCACTTTGGCGCCGCGCTTTGACAGTTCGTCGCGCGGGACGTGCAGTTCCGAGCGCTCGTAGCCGTCGGTAGCGAGGATCAGAATTTTGGCTGTGTCGATCGATGGCATGGCGAAGTCCTTCCCGGTTTGTGAACCCAGGGGTAGAACCGGCTGCGAATGAAATGGTTCCGACCTTCTGCAAGCCCTTCAGGGCGCAAGCAACCAGAACACCAGCCCGGAAAGAAGGATGAAAAGGGCGATCAGCCTGGCGAAGCGCTGCATGCCGTGGGATGTGTCGTCGCCCAAAAGCGCGTTCCACAAGGCTCCGCCGGAAGCATCGACGTCGGTGGTTGCCGCAGACGCCGGCGCTTGTTGCGCTGACACTGCCGAACTGTAATCGTGAGGACGCGGCTGCCGGTTCACCGTTGTGGATTCGTCAAAATAAACCCCGGCGCTGACAATCCCGCCGTCGCCGGCATCTGCCACCTGGCTCTCACGCAACACGCGATCCTCCGGCTCCGGTCGTCCCAACAGCGCGTGAAGCCAGGCACGGCGCGCCTGAGCCGTCGCCGCGTGACGTGGCCATTGCGCTGACGGCAGCAGCATTGCGGACGTGCGTCTGCCTTTCGGGTGACGGACTGACATCTTGGGGCCTCCCGTAACAACAATACACCGGAAACGCGTTTGTTCCATCACAACACGGTTCACCGCCCGGAAAACGCGAAGGGCGGCAGACGTCTCGTGACCACAGCACCTGCAAGCTGACGGACGGCAGGCCCGCCGCCGCCCGATGCGGGAGAGCCCCGAAATAGAAAGGGCGCTCGACCCTTGACGGGGAGCGCCCTTTCTTGACCCGGACAACGTCAAACGCGCGGGCTTAGCCGCTGCAGGACGCCATCGATACGGGTAGTGATGCCCTAAATAGTCAGTGGCTCAGGGTTTTCAAGGCCCAATCATGATTATCCCGGAAATTGTTTGATCGGCACGGCAAAGACACTTTGTCGGGCCGGATCCGATCGGGATTTCTTCCACTCGGCGGTCCGTAATGAAGCATGGATGAGCGCATTGTCGGGACAGATAGGCGAAGTCGTAATCAGGATGGCACGATCGCGTCCGCCAGCTTGAGCCGTCGCCAGTCGCTTGGCGCCATGCCGGTACGCAAGCGGAAGAAACGGGAGAAGTAGGCGGCATCCTTCAGTCCGATCTCGTAGGCTATATCTTCCAGTGATCGAACGGTGAAAAGCAACAGACGTTTGGCTTCCAGCAGCCGGCGCTCATTGATCAGTTCCTTCACCTGCATCCCGAACGCGGCATTGCTGGCCTTGGCAAGCAGGTGCGGGGTGGTCGCAAGAGCACTCGTATAGCGCCCAACCGTCCAGTTCTCGCGAAAATGCGCATCGATCATGCGCCGCAACTGTGTTGCGAGTATCATATCGGGGGACTGCGACGGCGATGGCGCGGCGGTGGCAAGGCGCGCGATCTGCGTCAGGATCGCCGATACCAGCGATGCCATCATCGACTGGGTACCGAAAGCTCCCGTGCCGTACTCCTCTGCGATCATGTCCATCAATGACGATAGGCGCTGCCACTGCCGGTCGTCCCGGGCGCCGGCAACCATGATCGGCGCATCGAGCGCCAGGACTGTTCTCTCCCGGGCGGACAGCATCAAGCCGTCGGCGATCGATATTACGAAAGCATCGCTTTCCAGCGGTTCGACGGAGAAACCGTGCACGATACCGCTTGGCACGAAGCTGACGGCTGGCGCGGAAAAGTCCAAAACCTTGTCTTCGATGAAATACGACCCACGTCCGCGAAACCAGTAGGTCACCTGGGCAAGTTGATCATGCTTATGGGCCCTGACCTGTCCTTGATGCAGTCCACGCCGAGCCATCACCGTTTCGACGTGGAAGAACCCCGGTTCGAGCTGTTGTTCCGGTTCGCCGTAGACAAAGAAGCTTGGAATGATGTCGGCCATCAACCACCCGAAAAAGTGCAAGTCATTTTGGCATTCTGTCCATGGCTGCCTCGACAATCAATGCCTAGTCTTGACGAAACTCAAGGAGGAGAACCGTGAGAGCTGAGGATTTTCGCGCCGACAAGGCGCGCCCGTTTACCGGGGCCGAATATCTCGAAAGCCTGCGTGATGGCCGCGAGGTCTATATCAACGGCGAGCGCATCGCGGATGTGACCACGCACCCGGCCATGCGCAATTCGGCCCGCTCGCTGGCAAGGCTCTACGATGCGCTGCACGACCCGGCGAGGAAAGAGACCCTGACCGCCCCCACTGACACCGGCTCCGGCGGCTACACCCACAAATATTTCCGCGTCGCCCGATCGTCTGCCGACCTCGTTGCCCAGCAGGGCGCGATCGCCGAATGGGCGCGTATGTCCTACGGCTGGATGGGACGCACGGCCGACTACAAGGCGGCGTTGATGAACACGCTTGGCGCCAACGCCTCCTGGTACGGACCCTTCAAGGACAATGCACTCGCCTGGCACAAACGCGCCCAGGAAGCGGCGCTGTTCATGAACCACGCGATCGTCAACCCGCCGATCGACCGGCATAAACCTGCCGGTGCGGTGAAAGACGTGTTCGTTCATATCACCAAGGAAACCGATACCGGCATCTATGTCTCCGGCGCCAAGGTGGTGGCGACGTCGTCAGCGCTGACGCACTATAATTTCCTTGCCCAGAGCTCGGCAACAGTGACCGAGGATCCGTCGCTCTCGGTGATGTTCATCGTCCCGATGAATGCGCCGGGGATCAAGATGTTCTGCCGGGTTTCCTACGAACAGACGGCCAACACCGTCGGCCACCCCTTCGACTATCCGCTGTCGTCGCGCTTCGACGAAAACGACGCCATCCTGGTGCTCGACAATGTCTTCGTGCCCTGGGAGGACGTGCTCGTGCTGCGCGATGCCGCCAAGATCCTTTCGTTTCATCCGGCATCGGGCTTCATGCACGGCTACTGCTTCCAGGGTTGCACCCGCTTTGCCGTCAAGCTCGACTTCCTCGCCGGCCTGCTGGCCAAGGCACTGCGGGCAACCGGCGGCGACGCGTTTCGCGGCAACCAGGCAGCCCTTGGCGAGGTCATTGCGCTTCGGCACATGTTCTGGAGCTTTTCCAATGCCATGGCCTACAACCCCATCCCGTGGGCGGATGGCGCCGTTCTGCCCAATCTCGAAGCCGCACTCTCTTACCGAACGTTCATGTCGGAAGCCTATCCGCGAGTGGTCGACACCATTCGCCGGGTTATCGCCTCCGGCCTCATCTACCTGCCGTCGTCGGTCAAGGATTTCGGCAATGGCGAGATCGATCGCTACCTCGCGCAATATGTCCGCGGCTCCAACGACATGGAGCATATCGAGCGCATCAAGATCATGAAGCTGCTGTGGGACGCGACCGGCACCGAGTTCGGCGGGCGCCATGCGCTCTATGAACTCAACTATGCCGGCGCGCCTGAAGAAGTCCGCCTGCAGGTGCTGAAGGGCGCCGAGCGCGGCGGACGCCTGAAGGAGATGGAAGCCCTCGTCGACACCTGCATGAGCGACTACGACCAGCATGGCTGGACCGGCAACACCTGGCTGCCGCCAATCGGCGCCGAGACGCCGATCCGCAATGCGGCCGAGTGAGGCGATTGCCATGGAAACGGCTATCTCCAAGACCGAATTCCGCAACGCGATGGCGCGGGTCTGTGCGCCCGTCAATGTCGTCACCACCAATGGACCCGCCGGGCGCGGCGGGTTCACTGCAACGGCGATGTGCTCGGTGACCGACGACCCGCCGAGCCTGCTCGTCTGCATGAACCGGAACTCGACGCAATGCGGCCTGTTCATCGACAACCGCCGCTTCTGCGTCAATGTGCTCAGCCACGACCACACCGAGCTCGCCGGCCATTTCGCCGGCGCGACACGGGACATGGCAACCCGCTATGCCGCCGCCGACTGGGTCGAGATGCAGTCGGGAAGTCTCGCTGTGAAGGATGCGATCGTCTCGCTCGATTGCGAACTGGCGGAAGCAAGATTGCTCGGCACCCACCACATCCTGATCGGCCGCGTCGTCGGCATAAGATCGCGCAGCGACGGCAACGCGCTCCTCTACTTCGATCGCAACTACGTGCACGTGCCAACACAGCTCGGCAGTTTCGGCGGGTAGAATACCGAAATACAAAAACGAAACGGGCTGGTGTTCAACTCCGGCCCGTTTCGTTTGGTGGCGATTATTCGCTGCCCTCAGAGCTGGATCCAGGCGGTCTTGAGGTCGGTGTATTTGTCGAGCGCATGCAGTGACTTGTCGTGGCCATTGCCCGACTGCTTCACTCCGCCAAGCGGCACCGTATTGTCGGCGCCGCCATAGGTGTTGACATGCACGACGCCGGCCCGGATGGAGCGCACCATGCGATGTGCCCGCGACAGGTTCGCGGTCCAGACGGCAGACGCAAGCCCGTATTCGGTGCCGTTGGCGATGCGGAGCGCATCGGCTTCATCGTCAAAGGGGATGATCGACAGGATTGGTCCGAAGACCTCTTCCTTGGCGAGCGTCATCCCAGGCTCGACGTCGAAGATCGTCGGCTGCATGTAGAAGCCGCCGGTGTCTTCGAGGATGCGCTTGCCGCCGGCCCTCAGCCGCGCGCCCTCGGCTATCGCTTGCTCGGCGAAACCGAGATTCTTGTTAAGCTGGATTTCGCTGGAGATCGCACCGGCTTCGGTTGCGAGCAGCAGCGGATCGCCGACCTTCATGTTTGCTGCGATCGCCGCAACCCTTTCGGCAAAGGTCTCGTGGATCGATCGCTCCACCAGCAGGCGCGAGCCGGCGACACAGACCTGGCCGGCGTTGCGGAAGATACCATAGGCGGAGATCTTGGCCGCCTGATCGAGATCCGGGGCATCGGCAAAGACGATGTTGGGCGACTTGCCGCCTAGCTCCAGATAGGCGCGCTTGAGGTTGGATCGCGCCGAATATTCAAGCAGCCGCCGACCGACGCTTCCCGAACCGGTAAAGGCCAGCACGTCGATATCGGCATGGAGGCCGATCGCCTCGCCGGTGACTGATCCCCTTCCCGTCACGACATTCAACACGCCCTCAGGCAGGCCGGCTTCGGCGCAAAGTTCGGCGAGCCGCAGCAAAGTCAGTGACGCGCCCTCTGCAGGCTTCAGAATGACCGAATTGCCGGCCGCGAGCGCCGGCGCGATCTTCCAGGCGCCGATCATCAGCGGAAAGTTCCAGGGAACGATAGCGGCGACAACACCGACGGGTTCGCGATGAACGAGCCCGAGCACGTTATCAGCGGTCGGCGCGATCTCGCCGTAGACCTTGTCGATCGCCTCGGCATAGTAGCGAAAGGTACCGGCGGCGCTGCCGGGCTCAGCCTTCAGCGCCATCGAAATTTCCGTGCCATTGTCGCGCACGCCAAGAACTGCAAGTTCGAGAGCATTTTTCTCGATGAGTTCGGCTATGCGCAGAAGCACCTTCTTGCGCTCCGCGGGTGCAGCCCTCGACCATGTGCCCTTCTCAAAGGCCGCCCGGGCCGCACGCGCAGCGGCGTCGACGTCGTCGACATCAGCATCGGCGATGGTCGTGAGTTGCGTACCATCGATCGGGGAAATGACATCCAGCGTCCTGCCGGACTGTGCGTCGCGCCAATTGCCGCCGATGAAAAGCTTTTGCGACGGCACCACATTGCGGCGCAACTGGTCGATTTTTTCCTGCATGTTTTCTGTTCCATGTGTCAGGCAGAAGAGCGGCCGATTGCTCGGCCGCCCCTATCGGATCAGATCTCCTGGCCGGCGCCAAGCCGGGCAAATTCGAGCGGACGGCCCGATTTGAGCATCGCCGCCAAGCCAAGCCCGATGACGCCAGCGATAACGACAAGTCCGGGCAGGAAGACCGCAAGCAGACCGGTGGCGCCGGCGAGGTCGCCGAAGTTGATCGCAATGGCGATGATCACTGCAATCAGGATGATGCCTGTGATGACCGGGATGATCTTGGTCACCAGCGCATTCGATTCCAATCCCGGATTGCGATTGAAGAAAGCGACGATGGCAAAGGCGGTAAACGCCATCAGCACCATGACGGCCAGCGTGCCGACATTGGTCAGCCAGGAAAACAGCGCCAGCACCGGATCCTGTCCGGTTGCCGCAAACAGCGCAACGACAAGCACAGCTGTAATCGTCTGGATGACCGAGCCGGCGTGCGGGCTATGGTAGACCGGATGGGTGACGCCGATCGAAGCCGGCAACAGGCGCTCGCGGCCAGCGACGTAGAGATAGCGGGCGACACCATTGTGAAACGCCAACACGCCGGCAAACAGGCTGGTGACGAAGAGTACATTCATGATCGGCGGCAGCCAGCCTCCGGCATAACGTTCCGCCAGGCCGAAGAGGAAGGTGGTCGGGTCGGCAAGGCCCTGCAGTTCCGGCACCAGCTTGTCTGCACCGGCCGCATTCACCATCAGCCAGGATGTCAGCATGTAGAAAACGCCGATAATCAGCACGGAAATATAGGTCGCGCGCGGCACGGTCCTGTGCGGATCGCGGGCTTCCTCGCTGTAGATCGTCGTCGCCTCGAAGCCGATGAAGGCTGCAAAGCAGAACAGGATGCCGATCGACGGCGAGCCGGACATCAGGGCCGAAGGCGCGAAGGACGTCATCGTCAGGCCGCTGTCGCCGCCCTTGGCGATGATCGCAACGTCGATGACCAGCACGACGAGATATTCGAGAATGACGAGCACCGTCAGCACTTTCGCTGACAGGTCGACGCGGCGGTAGCCGAGAACGCCGACAATCGCGATGCCGATGAAGGTCCAGACCCACCAGGGCAGGTCGAGGTCGAGCCCGGCAAAGAGGCCGGCGGTCGCCGCGCCGAACAGGCCGAAGACGCCGATCTGCATCGCGTTATAGGCAAGGATCCCGATCATCGCGGCGGCACCGCCCATCAACCCGCCGAGCCCCTGCGCGGTATAGGCGTAGAAGGCGCCGGCGTTGCGGATATGCCGCGCCATGGCGACGTAGCCGATCGAAAACATCAGAAGGATCAGCGTGACCAGCAGAAACGTGCCGGGAATGCCGGCGCCGTTGCCGAGCAGCATTGCCAGCGGCACACCGCCGGCGACCGCCGTCAACGGCGCGGCGGCCGATACCACGAGAAATGTGACGGCACCGACTCCGAGCGCATTCCTGCGCAACTGGTTGGCGCCGGTTGCGGGCGACGATTGATTGTCCATAGCTTCTTAGCTCCCCTTTTCTTGGCACTATTTGCCTTCGCCTCAGGTCCATCTCTCCAAAGGCATCCTCCGCGAAGCTGCTGCTGACCATGTTGCTTTTTGTTCTTGGCCGCGCGCAATAATCGGTTCAATATTCAAACCGTTGCTTCAAATATAGACTTGCAAATGCCACGGCGACCTGTCAAGTTATTTCGCATGTTAAGTATCTCGGCCGGATAAAAACGCGATACGGGCGGCCAAACCGCCTGGAAATCAAGGGAACAGGCATCGGGATCACTGGCGGCGGCGCTCGGCGACGGAGGACTGGATGAGCACCATCGGTAAGGCACTGACCCTGTTGGACGCGATCTCGCGGCTGGACAAGGAAGTGGGCTTGAGCGACATCGCCAGGCATTGCGCGCTCGACAAGGCGACAGCGCGACGCTTTCTCGTCGAGCTCGAAAAACACGGTTTCGTCGAACAGGATCCGGATACCAAGCGCTACCGCATCGGCGGCGCGCCGGTCCGGCTTGCCCGCATCCGGGAAGCACGGTTCCCCTTTCTCACGCTCGCCATTCCATTCGTAAAAGAGCTTGCCAGCACATCAGGCGAGACCGTGCATCTCTCGGAATTCGTCGCCGGCCGACTTTCGACCGTCCACGTGGAGGATTCGCCGCGCGCCCATAGGGTTATCGTCGATATCGGCAGCGCGCTGCCGTTCCATGCGACCGCGTCCGGCCACGCCTTCCTTGCCTTCTGCCCGCCAAGGCAGGTCGAAGATGCACTGTCCATGCCCCTTGAAGCCTTCACCGAACACACGATCACTTCGAAAACGGAACTTCTCCGCCTGCTCGCGGAGACCGTCCACCGCGGCTATTCGATCAGCCAGCAGGGACTTGAGAGCGGCGTCATCAGTGTCGCCGCGCCGATCCGTGCGCCGAACAGCGTGCCGATCGGCGCGATTGCCGTTGCCGCACCGCAGGTCCGCGCCAATGCCGACACGATCGAGCAACTCGGACCGGCAACGGCAGCGATCGCCAAACGCATTTCGGAGAAATTCTTTGGGTTGGAGCAGGTGACTGCCAATCCGCTGGCAAGGAAGACCGGCTGATGAATGCGATGAACCGTCTACCCAACATCCTCGTCGTCGGAACGGGTGACACCAAATGCGAAGAACTTCAATTCATGGCCTCCGTCATCCGGGAAGCCGGCGGCCTGCCTGTCATGATGGATGTCAGCATCCTCGGTGACCCACCCTATGCCCCGGAATATTCGCGCCACGATATCGCCGATGCGGCCGGCACCTCGATCGCAGCGATTGCGGCGAGCGGCGACGAAAACAGCGCGATGGAACTGATGGCCAAAGGGGCGGCGGCCCTCACCCGCACCCTCTACGATGCCGGGCAGGCCGATGGCGTCATCATTCTCGGCGGCTCGATGGGCACGGATCTGGCGCTCGATGTCGCGGCGGCCCTGCCGCTCGGCGTGCCGAAGTTCGTCGTTTCGACGATCGCCTATTCGCACCTGCTCCCGCCCGAGCGCATCGCGCCCGATCTGATGATGATCCTTTGGGCCGGCGGGCTTTACGGCCTCAACGGCATTTGCCGATCGGTGCTTTCGCAAGCCTGTGGCGCCGTCGTCGGAGCTGCGCGTTTCGGCACCAAGCCGGACAAGGACCGCCCGCTGATCGGCATGACCTCGCTGGGGTCGAGCTGCCTCAAATATATGAAATACCTGAAGCCCGAACTGGAACGGCGCGGCTATGATGTCGCGGTGTTTCACGCAACCGGCATGGGCGGCCGCGCCTTCGAAGCGATTGCCGCACAGAACGGCTTTACGGCCGTCTTCGACTTTTGCATCCAGGAAGTCAGCAACCATCATCACGGCACCGTCGTCACCTCCGGCCCCGACCGGTTGGAAAATGCCGGCCGCGTCGGAATTCCGCAGCTTGTCGCACCGGGAGCAGTCGATATGGTCGACCTGCCCGCCTGGCAGGCATTGCCTGCTGCTTTCGCCGACCGGCCCTACCATGCGCATAACCGGCTGCTCGGTTCGGTGACGACATCGCCTGAAGACCGGCGCGAGATCGCCCGCATCATCGGCGGCAAGCTCGCCGACACCCGCGCCGAAGTCGCCTTCATCCTGCCGCTCAAGGGCATCCAGGAATGGGACAAGCCGGAGGAACCGCTGCACGAACCTGAAGCGCTCGACGCCTTCATCGACGAGATGCGCCGCGCCGTCCCCTCCTCCGTCAGCCTTCATGAAATCGACAGCCACATCAACGCACCGGAGTTTTCGGCAAAGGCGCTCGCCATCTTCGACGACTGGATCGCCCGCGGCGTGATCCCGGGAGGCCGCCCGTGACGGATCGCGCTCTCATCCTCGACTTCGGCGGCGTCGTTACACGCACGCTGTTTGAAACCCACGATGTCACCGAGCGCGCGCTCGGCCTTGCCCCCGGCAGCCTGACCTGGCGGGGGCCGTTCGACACCGCCACCGATCCACTCTGGGTGTCGATGCAGAGGCGCGAGATCACCGAGCGCGACTATTGGACGGAGCGCACCCGCGAAGTCGGGCGCCTCGTCGGTGAAGACTGGACGGATATGAAGACCTTCGTCCAGCGCGCGCGCGGCGCCGAGCCGGAACTGGTGCTGCGCCCGGAAGCGCGCGATGCGATCCTACAGGCCAAGGACGCCGGTATCAGGCTCGCCATTCTTTCCAACGAGCTCGATCTTTTCTACGGGGTCGAGTTTCGCAAGCGCTTCCCGCTGATCCAGCTTTTCGACGTCATCGTCGATGCCACCTACACCGGCATCCTGAAACCGGACCCGCGGGCCTACGAACTCGCACTTTCCGAGCTCGGCCTGCCGCGAGAGGCCTGCGTCTTCGTCGACGACCAGAAAAAGAACATTGAGGGCGCCGAGGCAGTGTCCCTGCCCAACGTGCACTTCGATGTCACCAGACCCGCCGAAAGCTACGCCAGAGCCCTCCGGATGCTCGGCATTTGAACTGACCAGGAGCAAGACATGCGCGAAACCAATTTCCTCATCGAGAACAACGCCCGCCACCTGTGGCATCCGATGGCACACCCCGCCGAAATGCACGCGACGCCGCCGCGCATCATCAATGCCGGCGAGGGCGTGGAGATCGTCGACATCCACGGCAAGAAGGTACTCGATGCGGTCGGCGGCTTGTGGAACGTCAATCTCGGTTATTCCTGCGAGCCGGTGAAGAAGGCGATCCGCGATCAGCTCGACGACCTGCCCTATTATTCGACCTTCCGCGGCACCACCAACTCGCCGCTGATCGAGCTTTCCTATGAACTTGCCGAATGGTTCAAGGAGGATGGCCTCAGCCGCTCGTTCTTCACCTCGGGCGGCTCGGACTCGGTCGAGACCTGCCTTCGCCTCGCCCGCCAGTACCACAAGCTCAACGGCCAGCCGGAGCGCACCAAATTCGTCGCGCTGAAGAAGGGCTACCACGGCACGCATTTCGGCGGCGCGTCGGTCAATGGCAACTCTAATTTCCGCCGCAACTACGAGCCGCTGCTGCCGGGCGTCTTCCACCTTCCCGCCCCCTATACCTACCGCAATCCGTTCGCGACGACGGACGGCGCCGAGATCGCCAGGGGCATTGCCCGCCTCTTCGAAGACGAGATCGCCTTCCAGGGGGCCGACACCATCGCCGCGCTGATCATGGAACCGGTTCTCGGTGCTGGCGGCGTGATCGTCCCGCACGAAACCTTCATGCCGCTAATGCGCGAGATCTGCGATCGCCACGGCATCCTGCTGATTGCTGACGAGGTGATCACCGCCTTCGGCCGCACCGGCGCCTGGACCGGTTCGCGTCTTTGGGGTGTCAAGCCGGACCTGATGTCGACGGCCAAGGCCATCACCAACGGTTATTATCCCTTCGGCGCGGTGATGATCTCGGACAAGGTTGCCGAGGCTTTCGAGACCAACAGGACGGCTGCCGGTTCGATCGGCCATGGCTACACCTATTCCGGTCACCCGGTCGGTGCGGCTGCCGCCCTTGCAACCCTCAAGGAAACAAAACGCCTTGATGTGGCGGCCAATGCGGGCGCGCGCGGCGAGGAGTTGATGGCCGGCCTGCAAGCTCTGAAGGCCAACCACGACCTCATCGGCGATGTGCGCGGCAAGGGCCTGATGTGCGCGCTCGAACTCGTGTCGGATCGCGAAAAGAAGTCGCCCGCCGCCAAGGATGTGATCCAGAAGGTCCAGGACGCAGCCTACGAGGCCGGCGTCATGGTCCGAACCTCCGGCCCGAATGTGATCCTGTCGCCGCCACTCGTGATCACTGCCGAGGATGTCACGCGCATTCTTTCGGCGCTCGACGCCGGCCTGAGTGCTGCCGGAGGCAAATGACATGAGCGACACCGCAGCGCTGCTGGCACGCCGCGACCGGCTGCTCGGCAAGAACATGTCGCTGTTCTACAGCGACCCGGTGCACATCGTGCGGGGAGAAGGCGTCTGGCTCTTTGACGCCGACGGCAGACGCTATCTCGACTGCTACAACAATGTGCCGCATGTCGGCCATTGCCATCCGCACGTGGTCGAGGCAATCGCCCGGCAGGCATCGACGCTGAACACCCACACGCGCTACCTGCACGAGGGTATCCTCGACTATGTCGAACGACTGACCGCGACGTTCGATCCTAGTCTAGACACAGCGATCCTGACCTGCACCGGCAGCGAGGCCAACGACATTGCCCTGCGCATGGCTCAGGCGGTGACCGGAAAAACCGGGGTCATCGCCACCGATCACACCTATCACGGCAACACTGCCTCCGTTTCGCAGCTTTCCACCCGGATGCCGCCGGTCGGCGGCTTCGGCGGCCATGTGCGCCACGTGCCGGCACCGGATAGCTACCGGCTACTCGGCGGCGTTTCCGGCGAAGCCTTTTCGATCGCGTTTGCGGCCGAAGTGGAAAAGGCGATCGCCGAGCTGCAGAAAAGCCCGTTTGGTTTTTCCGCGCTGATCATCGACCCGTTCTTCGCCAATGAGGGCTTCCCCGATCTGCCTGAGGGCTTCCTCGACAGGACCGTTGCGGCCGTGCGGAAAGCCGGCGGCGTGGTGATTGCCGACGAGGTCCAGCCCGGTTTCGGCCGCACGGGCGGGCACATGTGGGGCCACCAGAAGGCCGGCATCACCCCCGACATCGTCACGCTAGGCAAGCCGATGGGCAACGGCCATCCGATCGGCGGCGTCGTTGCCGGCAGCGATGCGCTGAACACGTTCCGCAAGGCGTTCCGCTACTTCAACACCTTCGGCGGCAATCCGGTGTCCTGTGCCGCGGCGATGGCCGTGCTCGACGTCATCGAGGATGAAAAGCTTGTAGATAATGCCCGCGAGGTCGGCTCCTATTCCAAGGCCGGCATCGACCGGCTCAGGCACAAGCACGCCATCATCGGCGACGTGCGCGGCAGCGGCTTGTTCTTCGGAGCGGAACTCGTGCTCGACCGGGGTAACAAGACGCCGGCCGCCGAACTCGCCACCAAGGTCATCAACGACATGCGCGAGCGTGGCGTGCTGATGGGCAAGCTCGGCATCCATCAATGCGCGACAAAGATCCGCCCGCCGATGCCGTTCTCCAAGGAGAACGCCGACCTGATGCTTTCGACCCTCGACGACGTGCTTTCAGGCTTGTGAACGCGCCATGGCCGAGCATCTGCCACAACATCTGCTGCTAGCACTCGAGGCCCGCGCACTGGAGGCCATAACCCACTGGGGACTTGCCGACGTGCGGCCCGAGCTGCTGAAATATCGGGAGAACGCCGTCTTCCGGGTCACCCTCGCCGACGGCGAGCCGGCTGCGCTCAGACTGCACCGACCGGGTTATCACGACGAGGCCGCGCTGCGCTCCGAACTGCAGTGGATGACAGCCTTGCGCGACGGCGGCCTTACGGTGCCTAGCGCGATTGCGACACCGGACGGCCGTCTTCTCGTGCATCTCGACCCGACCGATGATTTTGGCGCACAGCATGCCGATATCGTCAGCTGGCTGGACGGCTCGCCGCTCGGTGAAAGCGGCGTTCCGCTCGCGCATAGCGGTGAGAGGCAGATCGTCCTGTTTCATGCGCTTGGGGCAATGATGGCCGACATGCACAACCTTGCCGATCGCTGGTCGGCGCCATCAGGCTTCAAACGTCCTGCCTGGGACATCGCGGGCCTGCTTGGCGAAAGGCCGGTCTGGGGCCGCTTCTGGGATTGCGAGGGCCTGTCGGTCGAGCAGAGGTGTGGCCTCGGCATTCTGCGCGATCGGCTTCGGAGCATTCTGGAAAACGTGCCTGCGGGCGAGTTCGACTACGGCCTCGTCCATGCCGACCTCGTGCGCGAGAACGTGCTGGTTTGTGACGACGGCGTGGCGTTCATCGATTTCGACGACGCGGGCTTCGGCTTTCGCCTGTTCGATATCGCGACGGCGCTCCTGAAGAACCGCAATGAACCGGCCTACGAGGCGATCGAAAGGGCGTTGATCGAAGGATACAGAAGCAAGCGCCCATTGACGGATCCGGCACTTTCGGCGCTGCCGATCTTCATGGCGCTTCGTAGCCTCACCTATATCGGCTGGTTTGCCGCGCGCCCGGAACTTCCGGACGCGGAGGCGCGTGTGCGTCGTTACGCGGATGAGGCCCTGCTGCTGGCGCAAGCGCTACCGGTTCCCGCATGAGGTCTGCAGGTGCCCGTTCAATCGCCGAGCATTGCGAGTTCGTCCAGCATGTCGAGCAGCACCTCGACGCGTTCACGGCCGTAGCGCGCTTCAAGCTGGTCGTAGATCGCCCGGCTTTCCGGGCTGACATCGGCAATGACCCGCATGCCAGCGGGCGCGATCTCGAGCAGCACGCGACGACCGTCGTCGGCGTCCTTGTGCTTGGTGATCAGTCCGCGCTCCTCGAGCGAGCGGATGATACGCGTGAGGCTCGGCGCCAAAATGAAGGCCTTGTCGGCCATCTCGGATGCATCGACCTTGCCGGATTCTGCGAGGATCCGGATGACGCGCCACTGCTGCTCGGTGATTTCGTGACGTGCCAGCATCGGCCGGAAATGCCCCATCACGGCCTCGCGCGCGCGCAGAAGCGCTATCGGCAGCGACCGACGCGTATTGTGGGGAAGAAGGGCGTCGGGCCCAAGCTCGATCGGGGTTTTCGCACGGCTCATGCGCGATCTATGGGCGATTTTTCACCTTTCTGCAATTGCCGGCGAGCTTCGGGCGACAGCGAAAGTCGCTTGACACGGAACGGCATATTGTTAACGTGTTAATTAATAAACAGAGAGACACGGGGGACGGGAAATGCCGCACTTCACGATCGAATACTCCACGAACCTGGACGAGCGCGTCGACTTCGACCGCCTGTGCCGCACGATCCACAAGACCATCCTCGGCACCGGCCTCTTTGAAACCGGCGCCGTTCGCGTGCGCGCAATCCGCAGCGCCGAATACGCGATTGCCGATCTCTTGCCTGAGAACAGTTTCATCGACATGTCCTTCCGGATCGGCCGGGGCCGCTCGGACGCCGAAAAGCAGGCGACCGGGACGGCCATCTTCGATGCCGTCACACAAGAGCTCGCAAGCCTTTTCGACACACCTCATTTCGCCCTCAGCCTGGAGATCCGCGAAATCGACCCGGATCTCAGCTGGAAGAAGAACGCGATCCACCCGCGCCTTCGAAAGCAGGGCACCTGACGCCGGCAGAAGTCGGCAAGACGTTTCTGCGCCCGCACGAACAGCCGCGCACCACGATTGGAGAATGCAATGTCCAAACTCAACGAGAACCTCCAGAAAGCTGAAGCGTATCTCGCTCGCTTCCGCGCGGACGGCGTCTCGAACCACATCAATGGCGAAGCCGTGCCGGCGCTGGACGGCGACAGCTTCGAGACGATCTCGCCGGTCGACCTCAAGCCGCTTGCCACCGTCTCGCGCGGCAAGGCAGCCGATA
The DNA here is from genome assembly GCF_001424825.1 of Ensifer sp. Root31. Lineage (NCBI taxonomy): Bacteria > Pseudomonadati > Pseudomonadota > Alphaproteobacteria > Hyphomicrobiales > Rhizobiaceae > Ensifer > Ensifer sp. Root31. Next base: position 59,166 of record NZ_LMCO01000013.1, read on the forward strand.
TCGACCGCGCCGCCCGCGCCGCAAAGGAGGCCTTCCCGGCCTGGGCCGCCATGTCGGGCGACGCTCGCAAAAAACTTCTCCACAAGATCGCCGATGCCATCGTCGCGCGCGCCGAGGAGATAGCCTTCGTCGAATGCATGGACACCGGACAGTCGCTCAAGTTCATGGCCAAGGCCGCTCTGCGTGGTGCGGAGAACTTTCGCTTCTTTGCCGATCGGGCGCCCGAGGCCCGCGACGGCAAGGTGCTTCGCGCCGAGGGCCAGATCAACATGACCACGCGCGTGCCGATCGGCCCGGTCGGCATCATCACGCCATGGAACACGCCGTTCATGCTGTCGACGTGGAAGATAGCGCCGGCACTCGCGGCCGGCTGCACCATCGTCCACAAGCCGGCGGAATTCTCGCCGCTGACGGCGCGCCTGCTCGTCGAGATCGCCGAGGGAGCCGGCCTTCCCAAGGGCGTCTGGAACCTTGTCAACGGTTTTGGCGAGGACGCCGGTAAGGCGCTGACCGAACACCCTGCCATCAAGGCCATCGGCTTCGTCGGCGAAAGCCGGACGGGATCGCTGATCATGAAACAGGGCGCCGACACGCTGAAGCGCGTGCATTTCGAGCTCGGCGGCAAGAATCCGGTCGTCGTCTTTGCCGATGCCGATCTGGAGCTCGCCGCGGACGCCGCAGTCTTCATGATCTATTCGCTGAACGGCGAGCGCTGCACCTCCTCTTCCCGCCTGCTGGTCGAAGACAGCATCTACAACAGCTTCACCGCGCTGGTTGCCGAAAAGGCCAAGCGCATCAAGATCGGCCATCCGCTCGACCCCGAAACCGTCGTCGGCCCACTGATCCACCCGGAGCACGAAAAAAAGGTGCTCGAATATATCGGCATCGGCCAGAAGGAAGGCGCGACGGTTGCTGCCGGCGGTGCAAAATTCGACGGCCCCGGTGGCGGCTGCTACGTCCAGCCGACGCTCTTTACCGGCGCCAACAATTCCATGCGGATCGCGCAGGAGGAGATCTTCGGGCCGGTCCTGACCGCCATTGCCTTCAAGAACGAGGCGGAGGCGCTGGAACTTGCCAACGACGTTCAATACGGCCTTACCGGCTACCTCTGGACCTCCGACATCACGCGCGCCTTCCGCTTCACCGATCATCTCGAGGCGGGGATGATCTGGGTCAATTCGGAGAATGTCCGTCATCTGCCGACGCCCTTCGGCGGCGTCAAAAGCTCGGGCATCGGCCGCGACGGCGGCGACTGGTCGTTCGACTTCTACATGGAAACCAAGAACATCGCGTTTGCCAGCTCGGCGCATGCGATCGCCAAGCTCGGCGGCTGAGCGCGAGACACGAACCGCGCCGCCCAAAAACTGGAGGAGACAAGAATGCCCTTACCGAAACCGAACCTTCACCCGCCCTTCAACATCGTGCGGCTGAGCCATGTCGAACTCGCCGTTACCGATCTCGCCAAATCGCGCGCCTTCTATGTCGACGTGCTGGGCCTGCAGGTGACCGACGAGACGGCCGACACGATCTACCTGCGCGCCATGGAAGAACGCGGGCATCACTGCATCATCCTCAAGAAGGCAGCGACTGCCGAAGCCCGCGATCTCGGTTTCAAGGTCTTTGGTGACGAGGACCTCGACAAGGCGGCGCATTTCTTCAAGCAGAAGGGGTCGCCGGTCGAATGGATCGAGCGGCCCTATCAGTCGCGCACCTTCCGCACCCGCGATCCGCAGGGCATTCCCTTGGAATTCTATTCGAAGATGGACCGCCTGCCGCCGATCCATCAGAAATATGCGCTTTATCGCGGCGTAAAGCCGCTGCGCATCGACCATTTCAACTGCTTCTCGCCCAATGTCGACGACGCCGTCGCCTTCTATAACGAGATCGGTTTCCGGGTGACCGAGTATACGGCCGACGAGGAGACCGGCCGGCTCTGGGCGGCCTGGACCCACCGCAAGGGCGGCGTACACGACATCGCCTTTACCAATGGTCGCGGCCCGCGCCTGCATCATACCGCCTTCTGGGTGCCGACGCCGCTCAACATCATCGACCTGCTCGACCTGATGTCGACCTCCGGCTGGCTCGCCAATATCGAGCGCGGCCCCGGACGTCATGGCATTTCCAATGCCTTCTTCCTCTATGTCCGCGATCCCGACAACCACCGCATCGAGATCTATTGCTCGGACTACCAGACCGTTGATCCCGATCTCGAACCGATCAAATGGGATCTCAAGGACCCGCAGCGCCAAACGCTCTGGGGCGCGCCTGCGCCACGCTCCTGGTTCGAAGAGGGCAGCCAATTCGCAGACGCCGAGACGGTGGAACCGGCGTTGAAGGCGCAACCTATCATCGCCCCGTAAATCGAGGCATGAAAGGTGGATGCCGGCACAACAGGGCCGGCACCAATGGCGCAAGGGGAGGAACGTTATGGACGAGAAGACTTTCGGTGAGTGGTCGCAGAAAGCGGCGGAATGGGGATCGGCCTATCGGGCGTCGCTGCGCGACAGGCCTGTTCGCGCCCAGACGGCACCGGGCGCGATCGCAGCCCAGATCACGAGCAAGCCGCCCCAGACCGGCGAGGACATGGCGGCGATCTTCGAGGATTTCGAAAACATCATCCTGCCGGGCATGACCCATTGGCAGCACCCGCGCTTCTTCGCCTATTTCCCTGCCAACGCCGCCCCGGTTTCCGTCATCGCCGAATATCTGGTGACGGCGATGGCCGCCCAATGCATGCTGTGGCAGACCTCCCCCGCTGCCACGGAGCTCGAAACCAGGGTGATCGACTGGCTGCGCCAGGCGATCGGCCTGCCCGACGGCTTTTCCGGCGTGATCCAGGACTCGGCGTCCTCCGCCACGCTCTCCGCCGTACTCGTAATGCGCGAGCGCGCCTTGAACTGGAAAGGCAACAAGCAAGGACTGAGCGCACACGCGCCCTTGCGCATCTACTCCTCGGACCAAGTCCACACCTCGATCGACCGGGCCATCTGGGTGTCGGGCATCGGCGAGGAAAACCTCGTGCGCATACCGGCGGCCGGGCCGCTCCACGCAATGGACTGCCAAGCGCTCGAAGCGGCCATTATCAGGGATAAAGACGCAGGTTTCCTGCCGGCCGGCGTCATTGCCTGTACCGGCGGCACCAGCACCGGCGCCTGCGACGATATCGCCGAAGTCGTTCGCGTCGCCCACAAGCACGGCCTTTATGTCCATGTCGATGCGGCATGGGCCGGGTCGGCAATGATCTGCGAGGAATTCCGCTCGCTCTGGGCCGGTGTCGAAGAGGCGGATTCTGTCGTCTTCAACCCGCACAAATGGCTCGGCGCCCAGTTCGACTGCTCTGCCCATTTCATCCGCAATCCCGATGATCTCGTCCGCACGCTGGCGATCCAGCCGGAATATCTGAAGACCCATGGCCGCGACGGCATCATCAACTATTCTGAATGGACGATCCCGCTCGGAAGGCGCTTCCGCGCCCTGAAGCTGTGGTTCCTGCTGCGCTTCCACGGGCTGGATGGTCTGAAGACGATGATCCGCAACCACGTCGCCTGGGCAAATCGCCTGGCCGCGCGCCTCGGCGCGAACGAAAACTTCGAAATCGTCACCGCGCCGCGCTTCTCGCTGTTCTCGTTCCGCCATCGCGGTGGCGCCGACAGCGACGCCCACAACATCGCGCTGGTCAATGCCATCAACGACGATGGCCGCATTTACCTGACCCAGACGCGGGTCGACGGCCGCGTCGCCATCCGCTTCCAGGCAGGCCAGTTCGACATGACCGAGGCGGACGCCGATGTCGCCTTCGATGTCATCACCGAGGTCGCTGCGGGCATGGCTAACCGGTGATCTGCGGGATCAAACATGTCTGCCCGTCGGCATCGCCCGACCAGGCCGGAGGATTGAAATGACGCTTGCGAAATTCGCCAGTTTTTACACGAGCGACGGTCAGGGATACGGCCTTGTCAGCGACCACGGCATCATCGATCTGTCCCGGCGTTATGGCTCGAAATGGCCGACGCTGCGCGAGGTCATTGCCGACGGCGCCCTGACAAGGCTTGCGGACGAAGCCGCCACCCTCGCCCCCGACGTGTCGCTCGCCGATATCCGCTTCGAAATCCCGATCCCCGCGCCGGAAAAGATCATCTGCGTCGGAGTCAATTTCCCCGATCGCAACGAAGAGTACCGGGATGGGCAGGCAGCACCTCCCAACCCGTCGTTGTTCATCCGTTTTCCGCGCTCCTTTACCGGTCATGAGCAGCCGCTGATCCGCCCGCCTGAAAGCCCGCAGCTCGACTACGAGGGCGAGATCGTCATCGTCATCGGCAAGGGCGGCCGGCGCATCCCCGAAGGCTCGGCGCTCGACCATATAGCTGCGTTGTCGCTCTGCAACGAAGGCACGATCCGCGACTGGGTGCGCCACGCCAAGTTCAACGTCACGCAAGGCAAGAACTTCGACCGCACGGGTTCGATCGGGCCATGGCTGGTTCCCTTCACCGACGAGGCGCAGATCGCAGACATCAAGCTCGAAACCCGCGTCAATGGTGAGGTCCGCCAGCAGGACCGAACCAGCCGGATGATCTTCTCCTTCCGCAAGATCATCAACTACGTCTCGACCTTCACCACGCTGGTGCCCGGCGACGTGATCGTCACGGGAACGCCGACCGGTGCCGGCGCCCGCTTCGACCCGCCGATCTGGCTGAAACCCGGCGATGTCGTCGAGGTCGAGGCCGATGGCATCGGCCTGCTTCGCAACCCCATCGCCGACGAGGTGTGAGCCGTGTTGAACGCCAGCGAAATCGCCGATGCCGCAAGGACGCTCGATGCGGCGGAGGCGAGCCGTATCCAGACCGGCCTCTTCTCCCTGAAGCATCCCGGCATGACCATGGACGACGCCTACTCCGTGCAATCGGCCTGGGTGAAGCAGAAGATCGCCCGGGGGCGCAGGGTCATCGGCTGGAAGATCGGGCTGACGTCGAAGGCGATGCAATATGCGCTGAACATCGATATTCCCGATTCCGGCGTGTTGTTCGACGACATGATGTTCGAGGACGGCGCCACGATCCCCAGGGATCGTTTCATCCAGCCGCGCATCGAGGCCGAGATCGCTTTCGTCATGAAGGCGCCGCTCGCCGGCCCCAATGTCAGCGTCTTCGACGTCCTCAATGCTACCGACTACGTCACTCCAGCGCTCGAGATTCTCGACACACGCATCCTGCGTGTCGATCCGGAAACGAAGAAGGCCCGAACCATCGTCGACACCATTTCCGACAATGCCGCCAATGCCGGCATCGTCATCGGCGGCCGCGCCATGCGCCCGCAGGATGTCGACATGCGCTGGATGGGCGCCATCGTCTCGCGCAATGCCGCGGTTGAAGAAACCGGGCTTGGTGCAGGCGTCCTCAACCATCCGGCCCGCGGCATCGCTTGGCTTGCCAACCGGCTTGCCAGCTATGGCGACCGCATCGACGCCGGCCAGATTGTGCTTGCCGGCTCGTTCATCCGCCCCGTCGAGGCCCGGCACGGCGACACCATCGTCGCCGATTTCGGGCCGCAGGGAACCGTCAGCTGCTTCTTCGAATAGGGTGCGCCCATGCCTGCTCCACGCAATATGTTCAAGCTTGCCCTTTCCGAGGGCCGGCCGCAGATCGGCCTTTGGCTGGCCCTCGCCAATCCCTACACCGCCGAGATCTGCGGCGGTGCCGGTTTCGACTGGCTGCTGATCGACGGCGAACATGCCCCGAACGACGTGCCGCTGATGATGGCGCAGCTCCAGGCGCTCTCCGGTTCGACGAGCCATCCGATCATCCGCCCGCCGATCGGCGAGGCGTGGCTGATCAAGCAGCTTCTCGATCTCGGCGCGCAGACGCTGCTGGTGCCTATGGTCGAGACCGGCGAACAGGCCCGCGCGCTGGTCCGTGCCGTGCGGTATCCGCCCCACGGCATGCGCGGCGTCGGCGCAGCGCTTGCCCGCGCGTCGGCCTTCAACCGCATTGATGATTATCTCCCGACCGCCAATGCCGAGATCTGCCTGCTGTTGCAGGTGGAAAGCCGTGCGGGACTGGCGGCACTGGACGATATTGCGTCGACCGAAGGGGTCGATGGCGTCTTCATCGGTCCGGCGGATCTGGCGGCCGACATGGGCTTCCTTGGCCGGCCCGGGGCACCCGAGGTGCAGGAGGCGGTCGAGGCTGCACTCGCGCGCATACAGTCGCACGGCAAGGCTGCCGGCATCCTGACCTCGGACACCGCACTCGCCAAGCGCTACCTCGAACTGGGCGCGCTCTTCGTCGCTGTTGGGAACGATGTTAGCCTGCTCGTGGGAGCGACCAGCCGCCTGCGTGCGAACTTTGCCGAACAGCCGGTTGCGCCGCCCGCATCCGGCTATTGAGAGGCAACGCCACCGAGTGCATAGGGTCGCTTCGATTGCATTTGGTCGAGCGCCCGCGCCACGCCGGCCTGAAGATCGATGCGCGGCGCAAGGCCATAGGACGCCTGCAGCGCCGTATCGCCACAACGGAAGAACACGCCCTCGGGCTTGTCTGACCGGCCGCTTACTCTCGGCTCCCAGCCGATGCACCGGCTGACCAGTTGGGCGAGTTCAATGAAGGAGGTGGCGATGCCGGTGGAGATGTTGAGAGATGCGCCGTTCTGCAACCGGGTAAAGGTTCGCCAGACGAAATCGACGCAATCCGAGATATGGATGAAGTCGCGACATTGCCGGCCCGAGCCCCAGACGAAAACCTCTTCCGTGCCGCGTTCATCGAGGAGCCGTCTGCAGATCGCCGGGAATGGATAGCTCAGGTCCTGATCCTCGCCGTAGCCGCTGAACGGCCGGTAGGCGACCGCCCGCCCGCCATAATTCTCGACATAAAGCTTCATGAGGTATTCGCCGCTGAGCTTCGCCCAGCCATAACTCAGATCCGGGACGCCGATCGTGTGCTCGAAGTCGATCATGTCTTCGCTCAGCTTGCGGTACCCTTCCGGGCGCTGGAGGCTCACGGGATAAGCGGCACTCGAGCTGAAATAGATGACGGATCCCGGACGCGTGCGCGCGGCCCAGCGCCACATATCGGTGTCCACCGCGAGATCCTCAGCAACCAGAAGCGTCTGGGTCTCCAGCATGACACGACCGCCGACCATCGCGGCGAGATGAAACACCATGTCGAAACGGTCGTCGGAGCGATCGAAGTAGCGGCGGCAATCCTCCTCGATGAGGGAGAAGCCGCCCCTCGGCGGGTTCGGCCAATCCTCAGGACGCATTGCCCCGGTTCCGCGCGCGAGCTTATCGACGCAAACGACCTCGACACCTTCCGACATCAGCTTGCCGCAGAGATGGCGTCCCACAAATCCGGCTCCGCCGGTCACCAATGCACGCGCCATCCTCTATCCCTTTCAGATCCGGCTGGCCATCCCAAACTCTGGATGTCCAGGTCGCCCCACCGCCCCTGTCATCACATCACGGATCGAAAATTTGATCCGTCCGGCATAGATATCGACCATCCGCTGGTGCCATTCATCGCGCGAAGGCGCGATCCTCTTGCCATAGGCGAATGCACCCTCGCTCAAACGCCGAACGAGATCGTCGTTTTCCATCAGCACCATCTTCTCGGCGAGGGATCGGGCATTGCCGCTCTGAAAAACCAGCCCCGCCTGGTTCTCTTCGATTTCTCTGGCAATGAGCGCATTGCTGCTGGCGATCACCGGTATGCCCGACATCAGCGCCTCGGCGGCGACGAGACCGTAGGGTTCGGGCATCCGCGACGGCATGAAAAAATAGCGTGCCTTGGCCGCGACGGCGGTAACCTCGCCGTCATCAAGCCATCCCGGAACATGACAGTGAGGAAGTGTGTGTTGTATTTCCTGGAGCAACGGCCCTTGTCCAATCAAGGTCGCCGCCTTGCCCGTCACGTTGAGCGCCTCGGCCAGCGTACGGACGCCCTTTTCTACCGTCATGCGGCCAAGAAACATGGCGCGTTCGTTCTTCCAGGCTTCAACGGGAAACCGCGTGAGCGGCGTCGACGGCGTGCGCAACGTCAGGAAGTTTCGAAGCGAGCCCGTGCTCAGGTAAGGTTCCATGGCTTCATGCGCGAGAATGACACCGACGCGGCCCCAGAAGACCTCACCCGCGGCGCTCTGGGTCATCGAACGGCCGAAACGCCACAGCTTGTGAAGGTAGTTGCGCTTGTCGCAGGCGCTGGCCAAGCAACCGGCAGTCAGCGGCTTCTCCTCGCAGATATCGCCCTTCCCGAAATGAGCATACGCGCCGTTCGGACAGCTCAGAAAGAAATCATGCGCGGTAACGATGACCTTGGCGTCACTGCGCGCCAGCGCGTGAAAAATCGAAGGGGACAGGATCTGTGACCAACCGTGAACATGAACGACCGTGTCACTTCCGGACTTGAGCAATCGGCGCAAGGCACGGTAGGCGCGGCCGTTGAAATTCCTGTCGAACAGGTTTGTGAAGCGGACGCCGTCGCGCAAGGGGCGCTCGCCCAGCGCCTCCACCTGTACGCCCGGGAATCGCAAGCGAATGCCCGCACCGTCATCCCCGACCAGAACGGAACAGTCGAGCCCCGCCGCAACGCCTGCCTCAATGCATTGGAGCGCGACCTTGGTCGCACCGCCCAGGGCCTCCGACACGTCGTTGACAACGATAAGCCGCATGAACACTTGCCTCTCGGAGACTTTACTGGGCGACCTGGATCTCCCCCATTTGGCTGCCGCTTGCCGACGGTTTGCAAGATATCAATTTGCGGTAGACGCTGCGCGCGGATGGACGGAATAACGCCTTGCCAAATACCTCAAGGCGCGCACTGTCGGGCCGAAATGGCCGTTAAGCCTTTGCCTCCACCGACGGCAGGCACGCTTTCGGCACAGCTTCGCTGTTGTTATTTTGCGAGAACGTAGACGCCGTAAAGCAGGATCAGCACGGCCGCAGCAACGGCTGCAATCAACCCCAGGCGCTTCTCGATGAAATGCCGGACGGCTTCGCCGTGCCGGCGAAGAACCGCCGCCAAAATGAAGAAGCGCGCGCCGCGCGTGATCACCGCCGACGCGATGAACATGCCAAGGCTGACATTGGCGGCACCAGAGAGGATGGTGACGACCTTCATCGGCGGCACGTGCGCAAGCCCCGATGTCACCAGCAGAAGCACGATTGCCTCCATGTCAACCGAAGCGCGCATCGATTCGAACGCATCGATCTTGCCGTAGAACTGCAGGATTGGACGGGCGATCGCGTCGAAGGCGTAGTGTCCGAGGAACCAGCCCGCGATGCCGCCGAGCACCGAGAACAGGGTAGCAATGAAGGCATAACGATAGGCCCTATGCGGTTTTGCCAGCACCATCGGCAGGAACAGGACGTCGGCCGGAACGACGAAGACAGAGCTTTCGACAAAGGCTACCAGCGCCAGCCACCATGCGGCGGACTTCCGGCCAGCGAGGTCCATCGTCCAATTGTACAAACTGCGAAGCATGGGAAATCCGGTCGTTCATCGGGGGCGTCCCGTGCGGGACCTTGGCGGGAAGCGTTCCGATCCCCGATGCCGGGGACAGAGGCTGAACACGCAACGATAATAATCCAGTCGACTACCAAACAGGCGGATTTTTGTCTGCCTTGAAATCGCGCCAGAGCAACTTGAGCGACGGTCCTATTGGTCCGCCCCGCCAGCAAAGCTATCCGTAGCCTCGCGTCTTTCGGCCGGAGCCGATCCTGAGGCGCCAGCCATCGCCGCCAGGCTCAGTCATGGAACTTTTGTTGTTTCGTGATATTGAAACCCAACATCACGTAACTTATAAAGATACGATTTTGAGACGAAGAGGCCCGATATGACCCATGACGTAGTCATCCTTGGCGGCAGCTACGCCGGCCTTTCCGCCGGCCTTCAACTCGCCCGCGCCCGCAGGAGCGTGCTGGTTATCGACACCGGATTGCGGCGGAACCGTTTCGCCGCGACATCGCACGGTTTCCTGACCCAGGATGGCAGCGCGCCGGCTGAAATCGCCGCCGAAGCCCGCTCGCAATTGATGGAATACCGGTCGGTCGAATGGCTGCAGACTGCCGCCACAAGTGCCGAACGTGTGCAGGATGGCTTCAAGGTCGCCCTGCAGCAGGGCCCCGATGTCACTGGCAAACGGCTTGTCCTCGCCACCGGCGTCACCGACGTCCTGCCGGATCTTGACGGGCTTGCCGAACGCTGGGGCAGAAGCGTCTTCCATTGCCCCTATTGCCATGGCTACGAACTCGACCAGGGTAGGATCGGCGTGCTCGCGACGTCGCCCCTTTCGATGCATCAGGCGCTGATGCTGCCGGACTGGGGTCCGACCACCTTCTTTCTCAACGGTGCATTCGAGCCCGATGCCGACCAGCTACAGCAGCTTGCATGGCGCAATGTCACGGTGGAGCACGGGCTTATCGACAGGATCGAGGGTGAGCGGGTCGATGTCGTCATGAAGGACGGGCGGGTGTTGCCGATGGACGGCCTATTCACCACCACCAGGACGGTGGTCTCGGCGCCATTTGCCGAACAGCTCGGCTGCGCCTTGGACGACGGCCCGCTCGGACGCTACATCCGAACCGATGCGATGAAGGCAACGACGGTTCCGGGCGTCTTTGCCTGCGGAGATGCGGCAAGGCCGACGGGGTCGGTCGCGCTCGCCGTTGGAGACGGTGCCATGGCCGGAGCCGCAACCCACCGCTCGCTGATGTTCGACTGACAGCGACTGCAGCGGGTCCGGGCGTCACGCCGCTGGACAATGAAACGGCGGCCTCCCCTGGGCGGCACTATCCATGCTATCAGATGCGAAACAGGGAAGATTGCCATTGCGCCAGGACGGACGACTTTCACGGCTGCTGCATGTGTTGCTGCACATGGAAAAGCACGCAGCGCCGATGACATCCGAAACCATTGCCCGGATGCTCGGCACGAACTCCGTCGTCGTGCGCCGGACGATGGCCGGCCTTCGCGATGCCGGTTACGTGTCGTCAGAGAAGGGCCATGGCGGCGGTTGGACGTTGTCGCGGCCGCTTTCCGAGATCACCCTCCTCGACGTCTATCGAACCATCGGCAGTCCCGGCTTCTTCGCCATGGGTGTCGCAACCGACGAACCGCAATGCCTGGTCGAACAGGCTGTCAATTCGGCGCTGGAGCGAACACTCGATGAGGCAGAGACCCTGCTGCTCGCGCGATTGGGCGAGATCGCCATCTCCGATATCGCCGCCGATTTCGAGCGGCGCTATGGCGCTGTCACGGGCAACCGATTGTCCTCGTGCAAAGGTCATCCGACAGAGCCGAGTTGAAGACCTCGTCACTGATTGAACCGGACATCGTTTGTTTTTCCGGCTGATGACAGGTTCCCTCAATGAACGTGCGCGAGGATCGCCGCGCGTCGGAGCGTCGTGCGGAGTGAAGCGGTTTCATGCGGGTGCTATTGGTCGAGGACGAGGCAGAACTTGCGGGGGCGCTGAAGACAGCGCTTAGCCAACACCGCATGGTCGTCGATCATGCGCGTGACCTGGCGGAGGCGACCCTCGTTCTCAGCGATGCGGTCTATGACGTCGTCGTGCTCGATCGGCGGCTGCCGGATGGAGACGGGCTTTCGCTCATCCCGGCGATCAGATTGCGGGGCAACAGCGTGCCGGTGCTTGTGCTGACGGCGCTGGGCGAACTTGCGGATCGTGTCGCCGGACTTGATGGCGGCGCCGACGATTATATCGGCAAGCCCTTCGCATTCGAGGAGCTTCTGGCGCGCCTGCGGGCGCTGGCGCGGCGCCCCGTCGCCGTACAATCCGACGTCGTGGCGGTCGGCCGCCTGTCGTTCGACCTCGCCCATCTTGAAGCCAATGTCGATGGCGTGCCCCTGAAAATGCCGCGCCGTGAACTTCTGGTTCTCGAAACCCTGACGCGGCGCATGGGGCGGATGGTGCTGCGTGCGGCCCTCATGGAAGCCGTGTTCGGCCTTGACGACGAAATCCAGTCGAACGCCCTCGATACCCACATATCGCGTGTGCGGAGAAAGCTTCTCGACGCCAATGCAGGCGTCACGATCAATGGCATTCGCGGCGTCGGCTACCTCCTGCGGGAAGCGCAATGATCACCGGCACGCCGCACTCCTTCAAATGGCGGCTCGTCCGCTGGCTGGTGCTCTTCGAAACAGCCGCCATCAGCCTTGTAATCGCCATCGCGGTCGGTCTGCTCTGGGCGACTGGCTATCTTATCGACGGCTACGAGAACGGCAATATCGATGTGCTCACGGACGCGATCGTGCGCGATGGGCAGAACAACCTCGTCGTCCAGGAAACCCCAGAGCTGGCGCGGCTGCGGCGCGAAGTAGGCGAGATCTGGTTCATCGCTCGCGACCGCGCCGGACACAGGCTTTCCGAAGGCGCGGTGCCTCAGGCATTCGCCTTTGCCACGGCCGGTCTCGACCGGATGAACGACGGACGCTTCAGGCTCTCGCCCGACAAGGATTCGCGGCCGGAAGCCGTCGTCAAATGGGTCGATTCCCCCGCGGGGAATATCCAGATCTTCACCGGCACGGAGGGGCAACTGACGCTTCGCCGGCTGCTGCTCGGCACCTCTGGCGCGTTCCTGACCATTTTCGTGCCTATGCTGCTGTTACTGGCACTCGCCACCATCATCGTCACGCCGATCGTCGTTCGCCGGATGCTGGCCGGTCTCTCGCATGCAGCAGCCCATGCAGCCCATATCGAGTTTGACCAGCAGGGCGTGCAGATGCCGATCAAGGGCGTTCCGGCCGAATTCCTGCCGCTGGTCGAAGCTTTCAACAATGCCCTCAAACGCCTCGACGAGGGATATGCCCGCCACAAGCGCTTTCTCGCCCAGGCGGCTCACGAGTTGCGCACCCCCATTGCAATCCTCAACACGCGGGTAGCAACATTGCCGCCGAGCGACGGCAAGGCGCGGCTGATCGAGGACACCAATCGCCTGGCGACACTCGCCGGCCAACTGCTCGACCTGCAGCGCCTCGGCAAACGAACGACCCCGTTTTGCCCGCTCGACCTCAGGGCACTCGCCGAACGCGTCATTGTCGATCTGGCGCCACTTGCCTTTGCCGCCGGATACGAAATGTCCTTCGATGCGGCAGACGAGCCGATGATCGTCCTTGGCGATCATTCGTCGCTCGAACGGGCTTTGACCAATCTCGTGCAGAATGCCATCGAGCACGGCGGTCGTCGCGGCAAGATCACTTTTCGCGTCATTGCGCCGGCGCGCGTCGAAATCTGCGACGAAGGCGACGGCGTTCCACTTGCAGAGCGCGAACGAATTTTCGAGCCGTTCAGCCGGCTTCATCCCGGCGGCAAGGGCGCCGGGCTGGGCTTGAGCTTGGTCAGGGAGATCGTGCACCTCCACGGTGGCCATGTCGCGATCGTCGACGCGACATCGGGCGGCGCATGTTTCCGGATCGACCTGCCGCCGGCATGACGCGCTACTGCATGTTTCCTTAAATCGTATCCGATTCAAGGATAAAAACATGCAGCAATTTAAAGTGCTACGGCGACCTTTGCGCGTCTGATAAGACGCGCGGCGCTGTAAAGAAGCGTGTTCTCTCGTCAGTGCGCCATGCTCGCCGCTTCGACTTTTCGGCAAGGGGGTCGATCGTAAAGATTGTGTTTAATCTTTTCCGGTAAGTTTCCGTTAGCAATTTCACATCAATGGGGTCCCGGCGGTACTGTTGTTCGCCGTCGACAATGTTTTGCGTACGGGTGCTCATGCGTTTTTCAGCTGTGCCAGCAATGTTCCTTGCCTGTCTGGTTTTGGCGGGCTGCACGTCCAGTTCGACGCTGGACACGATCGTGCCGCAGCAGCCGTCGCGCGAAACGACGAGTTCGGTCGTGCCGACGTCTCCCGTGCCTTCGGCCAATGTCGGCGTCGCAGTGGCTCAAGCAGCGCCGCCGCAGGAGGTGCTGGCCTGGGCCGGAACCGTACCGGAACCGGAAGCCTTCCGACCGCAGGCTAAGACGGCGGCAACGCCCATGCCGCTGGAGCGGCCCGTTGCCGTGATCACGCCGGCCACACCTGCGGTTCTGACGACGCCAGGAACGCGCACGCAGATCTACAGCCATCGCTTCCGGGACGCCAAACCGATCAACTTCGGCCGCGCATCCCCGCGCAAGATGGCCGTTCATGGTGTCGACGTGTCGCGCTGGCAGGGTGAGATCGACTGGCCCAAGCTGCGCACGCAAGGTGCCAACTTCGCCTATATCAAGGCGACCGATGGCGGCGACCACCTCGATCCGATGTTCAAGAAGAACTGGCGCAAGGCAAAAGAAGCCGGGCTGAAGCGCGGCGCCTACCACTTCTTTTATTGGTGCCGCACGGCCGGCGAGCAGGCCGACTGGTTCATCCGCAATGTTCCAAGAGAAGCCGGCGCTCTGCCGCCTGTCATCGACGTCGAATACAACGGTGAGTCCAGCTGCAAGCGACGCCTGTCGCGCGCCCGTGTGCTTGAAAAGATGCAGGTCTTCATGGACAAGCTCGAGGCGCATTACGGCCAGCGACCGATCATCTACACCGCCCCGGATTTCTATCAGGACAACCTGACCGGCGAACTGCTCGACTATCCGTTCTGGCTGCGCTCGGTGGCAGCTCATCCCTCCAAGAGATATCCAGGCCGCAAGTGGATCTTCTGGCAGTATTCGGGCTCCGGGCTGTCGCACGGCGTCGAAGGCAAGATCGATCTCAATGTCTTCCACGGCAACGAGAACGAATGGCAGAACTGGCTCGCCAGACGGGCGAGCTAGGATTTGCGACAGACGAGGCGCCTGACGTGTGCCTGGCTGGCCTGATCTCTATTTCACAACTGCGTTGCCCCTGAGCCGAAACCCGCTGTGGTGCCGTCCCTATGCACTTGGGCCGCCGCATTGCGCACGGGAGCAGCCGCTGCTCCAGGCCCAATTCCAAATCCTGAGTGATGACGACCTGCCTTGCATAAAGGCAGCTCTCCAAAAGAAAAAGCCTGCCGCGGGAGGAGGTGCGGCAGGCTTTCAAAGGGATTGAATGGCAACCGGGAGGAGGAGTGTCGCCATTCCGGCAAGCGCTCGTTGGGAGGAGGAGAAAGCGCCTGCACACTCGAAGTCCTGCGGGAGGAGATGCATCGCTTCGATGAGTTGACTATACAAAAATGCGCGCGATTTCGTAGACCTGACTTCGCAGACCAGCCATGCGCGGAGCGCCGGTCAGGCGCTCCGAGGGCACCATACAGGTTCTACAGCGCCGCGCGTCTTATGAGACGCGCAAAGGTCGCTGTAGCACTTTGAATTGCTGCATGTTTCCATCCTTAAATCGAATAGGATTTAGGGAAACATGCAGTGGTCTTGACTGAAGAGACCATAGAAATGCCGGCGCACGGTTGCCCCTTCGCGTGGGCGCGCCCACTAAGTCGGCAAAAAACGATAATATTCCAAATGGTTAGTTGAATATTAGCGACCGCGACTGCAAGCGTCACGCCCATGTCACGGGAACGGTCCCACAAACCGTGTTACAAAATCCCGTCATCGCGTGTCTCGGACATCCCTCCGCCATCGGTTGTGGATGCGAGAAGCATTGAAAGCCCATGCAAATCGGAAAGGATCGGCGGACTATGCCCCGCTACATGTACCATATCCATGCGGCCGGCGTGACGAGCCGCGATCAGGCCGGCAAACAGCACCCCAATGACGGCCGTGCGGTCGCTTACGGACAACTCATCGTCGACGAACTCGCCGAGGAATACGAATATCGGGGCGCGATCGTCGACGTCCTATCCCCGAGCGGGCGCCTGATCGCGCGTCTGGTTTCGAGCCGGGCGTTCCCGCCGTGGCTGCAATCCACACCACCCGAGCAGCGCGCGCTTCACTGATCCGCGTTCGGAAGTCTGTGCGGAGGCCGTCGCAATGGCCTCTGCTTGGACAATGCCAGTGAACGGGTTGGTTGAGGAAACATGCTTGGTATCGGCCATCGTCCGCTGGAACCGCTCCATAGGGTAGAAGCCGCGCGCTACGGTTCTCGCTGCGCGAATGAGCTAGCGCCGTCTCGCGCGTGACACAAGCACGTTGCGGATCGAAAAGCTGGAATGAATGCGCAACACGCCCGGGAGCTTCGCAAGGATTTCCTTGTGGATGCGCTCGAAGTCGCCGGCATTTTCGACCTCCACCCGCAACAGATAATCGGAACCGCCGGTCATGAGGTAACATTCCTGGATTTCCGGGTGCTTCCTCACCGCCGCCTCGAAGCGATTGAGGTGCTCCTCGGTCTGGCGTTCGAGCGTGATGTTGATGATCACCGCAATGGCGTTGTCGCCATCGGCGTTTCCGACCAGCGCCGTATAACCGCGGATCACGCCGCCCTGCTCCAGCAGATTGATGCGCCTCAGGCAGGCCGAAGGCGACAGCCCCACCTCGGCGGCGAGCTTTGTGTTGCTCATGCGCGCATTGAGACGCAGCAGACGAATGATGTTGCGATCGATCGCATCCAAACCGGACATGCAGATTCTTTCATTTTCCCGCCGATAATTCTTAAGATCAGCGAATACTCGAATATTCAAGCGCTACTTCGCATGATCGTGCTCGATTATTTCACTATGTTCGAGCGCAACTTCTGCCGGGGTTGGGGGCTGGTAACAGCGAGCATTTTGCGCGTACCTCAGCCCGTTTGACGATCGATCTGTGATCCTGAGGATGCGATGAAGATTACCATATTGGGCGCTGGTGTGATCGGCGTCACCTCCGCATATTATCTCGCCAAGGCGGGTCACGAGGTGACCGTCCTCGATCGGCAGCCCGGCCCCGCGCTGGAGACGAGCTTTGCCAATGCCGGCGAGATTTCTCCCGGCTATGCCTCGCCCTGGGCGGCACCCGGCATCCCGCAGAAGGCACTCAAGTGGCTGTTCATGAAGCACGCGCCCTTGATCATCCGCCCGATGGTGGACGCTGCCACCTGGCGCTGGATGACGGCAATGCTGCGCAACTGCACCTCGGCGCGTTACGCCATCAACAAGGGGCGGATGGTCCGCCTTGCCGAATACAGCCGTGATTGCCTGATTGCGCTACGCGGGGAAACGGGCATTGCCTACGATCACCGCACGCAGGGCACCCTGCAGCTCTTCCGGACCGCCAAGCAACTCGACGGCATCGGCAAGGATATCGAAGTGCTGAAGGCCGATGGCGTGCCCTTCGAAGTGCTCGACCCGGCCGGCTGCGTGGCCGCCGAACCGGGCCTGCAGCCGGTCCGCGACAAGATCGTCGGCGGCCTTCGGCTGCCCAACGACGAAACCGGCGACTGCTTCAAGTTCACCAACGAATTGCAGAAACGCGCCGAGGCCCTCGGCGTGCAGTTCCGCTTCGGCGTCGATATCCGCCGGCTTCGACAGGAGGGCAACCGCATCGTCGCCGTCGAGACGGCAGAGGGCGAGATCCGTTCCGACATCTTCGTCGCCGCCCTCGGCAGCTATACGCCGGCGCTCCTAAAGCCGCTCGGCCTTCGCCTGCCCGTCTATCCCGTGAAGGGCTACTCCATCACCGTTCCGATCGTCGACGAGACGCGGGCGCCGGTATCGACGATCATGGATGAGACCTACAAGATCGCCATCACCCGGCTTGGCGATCGAATTCGCGTCGGCGGCATGGCGGAGATCGCCGGCTTCAGCAGTGCCCTTCCCCAGACACGTCGCGCGACGCTCGAACATTCGGTCGAAGACCTGTTCGGCGGCGCTGGCAACCAGAGGCAAGCAACCTTCTGGTCCGGCTTGCGGCCGATGACGCCGGATGGAACACCGGTGGTCGGTGCAACGCGCTTCGCCAACCTGTTCCTCAACTCCGGGCACGGCACGCTCGGCTGGACCATGGCCTGCGGCTCGGGCCGCGTGCTGAGCGATCTGATCAGCGGCACCAAGCCCGAGATCGAGACGGCGGACCTGGCGATCAGCCGATACCACTGATGGGCATTCGTATCGCTTCGATGCCGAGCGTAAACGTCAGAACATACTGGTGATCCGCCGGGCCGTCACGAGTCCGCCTCGCCGGAGATCTGGCGTTGAACGCGCAAGCGGCATCCCCTTGCCCGTGCGTTGCAGGAACTGTCGATAAGCCGGATGCTCGATGAGAAGCCGTCGGCCAAGGCCTGACAAAAAGTCGACATCGTCGGGCTTCAACGTCAGGCGGTTGTGCAACCGCATGATGCGTTTTGCCGTTGGCGGATCGGCGATATCGGCGAGCGCCAGGCGAACGATGCCGACATCGAGATCGCGACAGCCTTTGCCGGAACGCTGAGTGGCGCAGCGCCATCTGATGACCTGATCACGCCAGACGGGCAATCGATTTTGCAGGGCATCGAAGCTCTGGAAGTTCGGAATGTTGATCATCGCATCGATCGCGGCCACGATCGCATCGGGGGCATTCGGGCTCTTTGCATTGATGGAAAGATCACCTCCAACCCGCGTCGAGGCATCGACGACGATGACCAGCAGGTGCCGGAGCCGTCGCGCGCGGGCGGCAGGAAGCGGTTCCGGCGCTGGCCGGCCCATCAGATGCAGCAGGCTCTGTGTTCCGATGCCATCGACCAGGCCGCCGTCGTATAATTTGAGATAGTTCAGATCCGGCGCCGTCTCGTAGCGGCCGAGCGCATTCCAATATTCGCGCTCGACAAGCGACGTCGCGCCACGAGCAGACGACTGTGCTCGCGGGCTTCCGCCATCGCCTGGCAAACAGCTTTTGCTGAAGTTCTGCAGGGTGACCGGCGCAAACACCACCGGGACAGCGGCGGACGCCGCCACGGCATAGGCCAGCGGATAGTCATCGTAGTTGCTGCAGATTGCGGCAAAGGATGGACGATCGAAAATGAACGGGTTGCGATTGTAGAGGTCGGTGGCATGGATCACCAACCGAGGACGGTCAGGACGGCTCGTGTCGCCAAGTGTCGCGCCCCGGAAGAGCTTGCGATCGAGCCAGGACGGGAACCCCGAGAGGTCGTTCATGCCACCCTGATAACCGCGCAGCAGATTTTGCGGCGTGAAGGCCGTGTGCAGCGAGGCTTCCACATCCTGACCGAGAAAATTCCGGCGAAAATCGTCAAGACCGGTCCGCCCGCGAAGCGCGAAATGGGAGGCAAGGACCGCACCGCCCGAAACCCCAGCAACGACTGCGACGTCATCGGCGAGCATTCGGTTCTGACCACCGGGCGAAGGCTGATCAGCCAGGGCGGACAGGACGCCATAGCCGAAGGCGGCAGATCTGGCACCACCGCCGGAAAAGGCAATGATGATGCCGACGTCGCCAAAGTTTTGCGCGTCCCGGAGCTGGATGCTCCCGGTGGTGAAGACAAGTGGCTTGTTGGTCGGGCGCGTATCAGGCGCCATGCAGCCGGACAAGATCATGGCGCCGACAAGGACGCCTCTCCTCAGGACGCGGCCGGCGGTGATCCATAACCGCCGCAAATCGCGAACATCTGACCGCACGAGATGCCACCTGTCCCATCGTTCTCCGCAGTTCACCGCCATCTCGCTCCGTCCGCGGGCTGATCCAGCCGGGCCGACATTGATGTCGGCGCCGACCGTTCGAACACCTTACGGATCTAGATTGAGACAGCATGGCATGCCGCAGCGGCGACTCCGGCTCCCTCCGACAACGGTTTCTGGAAGATGGGATGCCTCCTCCGGCACCGTGGCCGAGCGGTTCTATCACTGAGGTCAACATGACTCTGGCCGCGACAGATGCCTTTATACCCGCCCGTATACCCGCCCGTCGTACTGATTATCCTAGGCGCCGCCGCGTTCGTGGCAATAACCGCAGGCAGTCCCGCACCAAGGCGTACAGTGCTCTTTCATTGGAAAGCAACCGCTCGGCATCGACTTTGCGCGCCACCAATCGCGGTGGCCTTCGGGGTCAATGTGACTTCGCCCTCGTCGGCTCGGATCGTTTCCGCCCGCCATCGAGATTCAAGCTGAGCTGCACGCCGCGGCTCAGCTTCGGCAAAGGTGCCGTGAGGTCGATACGGCCAAAAATCTGCTTGCGGCGCTCACTGTCGCGCTCCCGCTTCAGGCGAGAATCGGCGACGGCGGCCAGTGCGCGATTGATGATGTCAGTGCGGGTCATCGTTCATCTCCACATCTGTTCTCTTTTTGTTCTATTTTTAGCAGAATGTCAAGTGAACAGATCCCAAGTTGAGAACAGCGGCAACGCGGGCCGGTCGGCGCGACAGCAGCACGTGAGCGGCGGGTCACCCCGGCAGCCGCTAAAGCGCGTCGCGATCTCCAGGATTCTCTTGTTGCGCTTTAAGCTCTGGTTCTGCGCATGTCGTTATCGCAAAACCGCTGCGCACTGCGCGACATGCTTTAGAACGTGATCTTCACCGAACTGGCGCTGCGGTTGGCCGGCCCGTGAAACACCGCCTCAATGTTGTTGCCATCGGGATCGAGCAGGAAGGCGGCGTAGTAACCTGGGTGATAGGGGCGTTCGCCGGGTGGCCCATTGTCCTTACCGCCGTTTTCAACGCCGGCCTTGTGAAAGGCGTCGACCATGGTGCGGTCCCGGGCCTGGAACGCGAGATGATGGCGCCCGGTCAGCTTTCCCTGGGCCGCTTCGCTATCGGCGGTCGACACGAAAAGCTCGTCGGCCCAGAAGTAGTCTTTGCCCTCGCCTCCCATCGGCACATCGAGAGCTTGAAACACGGCTTCGTAAAACCTCCGGCTGGCGCCGAGATCCTTAATCACGAGTTGAATATGGTCGATCAGCCGACCGCGATGCAATTCCATCCGGAAATCCTCCGTTCGCAATCGGCAGAAATTTAGGTCCGACCTGAGGTCCGTCAATGGTGGCGGAGCATCGGCACCTTGGCCGCCTCAGGTCTCCGGGGCCGAAGACAGGATTTGGACGATGTGATTGTAAGGGCTTGAAATAGCCGCAATCGCTCGCCATATGGGGCATAACGAATTGATCGTTGAGCATAGACAGTCTCGGTGAGACGGATGTGTTCCGGTCAGAGTTTGCGCTAAACCGCTGACCACGGATGTACTGGCAGGGTAAAGCAGCGAACGGGAAAAGGTCGGCATTGCCGGCCTTTTTTGTTTTGGGATCCCTCGGTCTCATCAAAATCCGAACAGATCGGTTGCGCTCGACTGCCTTTGTCTGGCAGAAGACCCGGGAACGCGATCGCCATCAGTTTTAGGGTGGGGTCGGGCGGGCGATTGACGTCTACCTCGCTGCCACGAGACCACGTGGCCGTTCACGAATTTTCCGCGGCATGAGCCGTCGGAATGGCGGCGCCGCTGACATGCGAAAGAGCCATGATCTCATTCAGACCTATGCTTGAGAGCGAGTATGCTGGATATCTCGCCTATTTCATCCCCGACTATGCCACGGAGATCGCCGCCAACTACGGGCTCCCCGACGCAGACGCCCTCGCCCAGGCAACCGGTGAAATCGCCGAGGACCTGCCGCAAGGCGTCGGCACGCCAGGCAACGTCCTGCTGTGTCTGATCGACAGCGAAAGCGCCGAGCATGTCGGCTATCTCTGGTATCGACCGGACGCAAAGGGCCGCTCAGCCTTCATCAGCGATTTCCATATTCTGCCCACCCACCAGGGAAAAGGCCTTGGAAAGCTCGCGATCGAAGCACTTGAGGCCGAGCTCTTGGAAAACGGGTTCGACCAGATCAAATTGCGCGTCGCCGAAGACAACAGCCGCGCCCGGCATGTCTATGAGGCAACAGGGTTTCGGGTCACCGGCACCAATATGAGCAAGACGCTCAAGCCGCGCTAGAACTCAACGCATACTCAGATACGGCATCGGCGGTTGCCCCCGGTTACGATCCCATGCGGAACTTAAGCCGGCCGTCGTCGTTGGTACCTTGCTGCTGCATGTTTCCTTAAATCCTATTCGATTTAAGGATAAAAACAGGCAGCCATTCAAAGTGCTACAGCGACCTTTGCGCGTCTAATAAGAGGCGCAAAGGTCGCTGTAGAACAAACGAGGTGCAAAAAATGGCAAATGACATTCAGCGATCCGTCGAAGACCAGATTTCCGAGCTGCGGGCACAGGTTGCCGATCTGACACGATCGATCTCCGCACGCGCTGGCGAGGCTGCAGGCAGTGCCGCCGATCTGGCGGAGGACGCAAGAGGACGGGTGAGCTCGGCCGCACGTGTTGTGCGTGCACAGGGACAAAGCGTTGTCGAAGCGGCAAAGGACAACCCGGGCACCGCGACGACGGTCGTCAGTACGGCGGGACTGATCGGCTTTGCCATCGGAGTCCTTGTCGGCGTGTCCTTCCAAAGCAACGCGCGGTGGCGATAGCAGGCAAAGCCTGAGGTTGACCCTTCCGTCAACCGCAGGGTCAGGCGCTACTCTATTGCATCGGCATGTTCACCAACAGGGTGCCGGCCACCCCGAGCCCAATCAGGATGAAATGGGTGATCTGCATGGTCTCCTGACGGACATAGTAGGCAAACCAGGCACCGCCGAGCAGCATGATCAGGCTGAGAGCGATGAAGGCTGCGAGAGCGAGGTTCGCCCATATCATCGCGGCGGCACCGTCCGATAGTCCGAAGAATGTGCCGATAAGCATGATGGCGGCCGCCGCCAAAAGCATCATGGTTGCCACCTCCATCACCAGAACGAAGCTGAAGACCATACGATGCCACACAGCGTTCGTTACACGGCGCGACAACAGCGGTGTACGGATGGGCGGTTCCTGATCGAAGAGCTGCATGCCCATCAGCATACCAACCGCAAAGACGCCATTGCGAAATGCGACGACGTTGTTGAGGACGATAACGGCAAGCCAGAGCGCGAGCCCGGAGAGCAGTACGGCTTTGATCAGAAGAAGCGAGGTTGGTTGAGTCATTTCGATATCACCATGGGTTGGGCCTGCACGCTCAAGCGCGATACCTTGATGACGATCGGCAGTGGCCGCCCGTGACACCCGAATGACGCTTTTTTCGCTCAGCGTCGCTTTTTCCATGCGGACGGAGGCTGTCCACAGCTTGAGCAATAAGTTGGGGATCAACCGGCAGCCCGCGATGTGCCCGCTCCCGACGCGTCTGGACGCCTTATTGAGGCCACGAAAGCAGTGGCACCATTCCTGTCGGCGGGCCTAAGACCCATTGCCTTGCGCGGGATCGAACGAGGGCCTGCGCAAGGCATGATCGGCAAGGCGCCTGTCGCCAGTATCTATCAGAGCGAGTGATGTCAGAGGCCGCCTATTACGGCTATGGCGCTTGCCTGCGCAATTCGGCGATTAGCGGCGTCGTTGAGTCAGCGCCATGCCTGCCAGGATCAGAACCACGCCAAGGGCGCTTGCAAGGAAGGTTGCGGATGTTCCCCGCAACAGATCGAGCGCCACGCCCGAGACCATCTGCCCGCCGATCACCAGCAGGGCGGTATTGACGGCACCGATGCGCGCGATGAGCCAGCTGCCGGCGGCAACGAAGACCACACCGATCGAACCACCGAGATAGGCGTGCCAAGGCGCGTCCGCAGCGCCCGCCGGGATCAGCCCGCCGACCGACAGCCCAAGAATGCTCAACGCGACGAAGCCGACGACATGGTTCCAGAACGATGCGATCAGCGGTGACGTCGAGAGACTGAGCCGGCCATTGACCTGCCGGCTGACACCAACAAGCACACCGGCGAGACAGGCGAGAAGGATCGGCAAGGTCATGCGCTGCCTCTGCCGAACAGGATGATAAGGGCGCTGCCGGCAACGATCAGTGCCATGGCTGCCAGATCGCGGCGATCCGGGCGGCGCATCGGCAGGCCGAACAGCCCCCAGCGATCCGCAGCGATGCTGAATACCACCTGGCCCGCCAGCCCCAAGGCAAGAGTCCCGGATAGTGCAAGCGGTGAGTTCACGGCAAAAGAGGTCAACATGACGGTCACGCCGCCGGAAATCCCGCCAAGATAGGCCCAGAGCGGCGCATGCGGTTTCGTCCCGGCATTCCGGTTGCGCCAGGGATAGAGCATGGCGAGCATCACAAGCGCCGCCACAGTCCCCGTGCCATGCGCCGCCCAGGACGAGAACAACGCGTTGCCGTAGCGTCCCAGTTCGCCGTTGAAGTGAACCATGAGGGTCAAGAGCCCGCCGGTACCAAAGGCGGCCAGGAGATGCAGCGGATTGAGTGGGTGCCCGGAGGGACTGGTCATGAAGGGGTGCTCGCAACAGAATCGGTCATGCGACAATCATCACCTGCCGATTGCCTTTCCTCCAGAGACTTCGATGACAGACTGACAGCTTTCACTCGGTTTCGCCCAACAACCCGACTGGCTGCAGTTTCGCCTTGCGATGTTCTGCGCGGGGCCGCCCGGCGGCGTCTACGGCGTGGGCGCCACAGGCGGCATCACCTATATGAGGACGATACACCACCGGCTGCAATACGAACTGCACGATCACGCCCGCTTTCCAGGCGTGATCCCGGGCAGCCGAAACATTCAGCGCCCGGGGATCCAGGTGATGAAACGGACGAGTTTGTCCGTCAGCCCCTTGTACGGCGGCGAGATCAAATCGCTCGGCGCCGGATCGTATTTTCTGAGCACCGACATCGACTTGGAAAAGGTCAGGAACCCTTCCCTGCCGTGGTAGTGGCCCATGCCGCTCGCCCCGACACCGCCGAAAGGCATGTCGTTGCAGGCAAACTGGTAGAGCGTATCGTTGATGCAGACACCCCCGGCAACGACGCGGGCGAGGATCGCGCCGATCTCGGCTGCATCTGCGCTGAAGCAATAAAGCGCCAGCGGCCGGTCGCGACCGAGCACATAGCCGATCGCCTCGGCCGTGGTGCGATAGCTGATGACTGGCAGGATCGGCCCGAAGACCTCCTCGCGCATAACCGCGCTGTCTTGTCTGGGATCGAGCACTACGGTGGGCTCGAGCATTCGCACCCGCGACGGTGGCATCTGTTTCATGTCCAGCAGCGAGACCAGTTCGTGTCCGCGTGCCCGCGCATCGTTTACCAGACTGGCGAGGCGGTCGTGCTGGGCTTCGTTGATGATCGACGTGTAGTCCTCATAACCGTTGCCGGCACCGTAGCGCTCGCCCATCTGCTGCTTCAGCAGGCCGACGAAGGCATCGCGTTTGCTCTCATGAACAAGGACATAGTCCGGCGCGATGCAGGTTTGGCCGGCATTGAAGAACTTGCCGGTGGCGATGCGGTTCGCAGCACGCGGCAAATCCGCCGTCTCCCCGACGATGGCGGGTGATTTGCCGCCGAGCTCCAGCGTGACCGGGGTCAAATTTTGAGCGGCAGCCGCCATCACCTTACGGCCAACGGCGGTGGAGCCGGTGAAGAACAGATGGTCGAACGGCAGGGCGGAAAAGGCCGCCGAGAGATCAGCACCGCCGAGCACCACCGTCGCGCGCGTGTCTGGGAAAACATCGGCGATGAGCGTGCGCAAAAACTCCGACGTGCGCGGCGTATGTTCGGACGGCTTGAGAAGCACATGATTGCCGGCACCGATCGCAGCAACCAGAGGCGCCAGCGCCAGATTGACCGGATAGTTCCACGGCGAAATGATCCCGACGACACCAAGCGGAACGAACCGAATTTCTGCCTTTGCCGGCCAGAGCTTCCATCCGGCCGCCCGGCGTTCGGGCTTCATCCAGGCCTTGAGCCTGGCCAGCGTGTGATCGATCTCCGAAAGGACCACGCTTCCTTCGCCGAGCAGCGTTTCGTGGACTGAGCGATGGCCGAAATCGGCGCTGACCGCCTTCGACATCTCATCCATGCGCTCGCGGAAAAGACGGCGCAGACGCTTCAGGTCGTTCCGCCGTTGCTCGTAGGACGGACGCTGTTCGAGCCAGGCGGCACGCAGCCGCTCGAAGCTGGGCTGCAGCTGAAACGGATGGTTATCTTGCATGCGCATTGCCTTTAGTCGAGCGCGCGAACAGCCATTGCGCCGTGTAGTAGGTACCCAGCACCCAGACGGCATTATAGGGAATGTTCCAGCGGAACCGCCCATAGGCAAGCAGCGTGTCGCTGACCATGAAGAACAGGCCGCCGAGGGCTGCCGACCGCGCGGCGGATTTCTGCGGCGCTCCAACCGCCAGCTGTCGATCACGGGAAATTGCCTGTGCGGCCATTGCTGCCAGCGCCAGCGCATAGATGACAACGGGAAGGCGCATACCGGGCGGCAAGGACGACCACGATCCGGTAATGACGATCAAACCGATCCCTGCGAAGATCGCGAATATCCCCTTGTCGGCGGCAAAGCGGCTATCGCGGGTCAGCGCCCAGATATAGGCGCAGTGGGTCAGGAGAAAGCAGACGAGGCCGGCGAGGAAATAGTCGCCCGGCAACATCAGAAAGAAGTCGCCTGCCGCCGCAAAGGCGAGCCCGGCGACAATCGCCAGCCCATAGGCCCGCGATGGCGGGCCGATGTTGCGTAGAACAGCAATGAGCAAAAGTATCGTTGCCGTCGGCTTGGTGACGTAATGCAACCACCGCCAGCCGGATTGATCGCCGCCGGCCAAGAGACTGCCGATGATGGCGAGAACCGCGCAAACGGCAAACAGCGCATAGATCGATGCGTTGTTTCGCAAGTACTGCTCTGCCTCATGCCCGTCCCTCGTTATCAGCGAGACTGGCTCGCCCTTATTGCCCAACAACGACCGGCATCGCCGATCCGCAACCGTTTATTCGAGGGACTGTAGTCAAGCCCCGGATATTGTCCATAGCTGAACAAATATGGAGGCGCTGTTCCTTGCGCGTAAGGCTGAGTGGAATCCATTTCTAGTGCCGCCCGGCATCCGTCTGCATCGGAGAAGCAATTGGTTGGCGATCAGCGGTGTTCGCTACCGGCGAATGCTTTCTATAATTATCACTACATATTTCTGCGGTCAGGGTTGCGGGAGATATTTTTGCTATTTATATAAACTTCACTACAGAAAGGAGCGCTCATGGCGACCAGGGGACGGCCACGTGGTTTCGACCGCGATCTTGCGCTTCAAAAAATCACGGAGGTGTTTTGGGCGAAGGGTTACGAGGCCGCCCAGCTCAACGACCTGACGGCGGCAATCGGCATCACGCCGCCGAGCTTCTACGCCGCGTTCGGGTCGAAGGAAGCCGCGTTTCGCGAGGCGGTCAGCCTCTATGCCGCGACAGCAGGATCGGGCCCGATGCGCGCACTCGATGAGGGTGAAACGGCGCGACAGGCGATACGCGCGATGCTTCTCGCCAGTATCGAGGTCGCGCTTAGGGCACCGCAATCGAACGGCTGCCTGTTGATTCTCGGCGTGATGAATTGCCAGCCAGAAACCGGGCCACTCTACGACCTGCTGAAAGGCATAAGGAAAGAAACGGTGGAGCGCGTACACGCAAGGCTGGAGCGCGGCGTGGCCGACGGCGACCTCCCGCAAACCACCGACATACCGACACTGGCGACCTATTACGGTGCCATGATGCAAGCCATTTCCATGCAGGCCCGCGATGGCGCGACCCGACAGGAGCTCGAAGCCCTCGTCGGTCCATCCCTCGCCGCACTGCAGGGAATACCGGCTGCCGATCAAGAAGTCTCAACACCTTGAGAAAGAATATGATGCAGCCCATCGGAACGACCGTCAACGCTGTGCCCACCCGGACCGGAAAGGTCGTGATACCGGCCGAACTCCAGTCGGATGTGGATCAGTTTCATTACGCGCCCGCGCGCCGTGCCGGTGATTTCGTCTACCTGTCCGGCATTGTTGCCGCAAACGGCGACACCGAACCGATGGACGCCGAAGGGTTTCGTCGCGAACTGCGCCGTGTCTTCGCGTTGATCGAGCAATTGCTGGCTGCGTGCGAGGCGCGCCTCGATGACGTCGTCGAACTCCAGATGTTTCATGTGTTCGGAAGTGACCGCCTGGCATTGGACAAGGCGGGGCAACTGGCCGCGATCGCCGCGGTGCGGGACGAGTTCTTTGCTATCCCCTACCCCGCCGCGGTCGAGCTTGCCGTGGCCGACCTCAATCCGGACGGTGGGCTGGTCGAGATCAAGGCGACGGCATTCGCACCGCTTGGTTGACGTGTTTTCCGCCCGATCAATAATATCGGGGCCTGTCGAGCGCACCGACGCTTTCATTCGTTTGCCGGCCAGCGGCGCGCGCAGCCCAGGCGACCGTGTCGGCAATGCCGCCGAAGGGGTAGAGATGCAGCATGACCGTGCCGAGATCGCGGCCCGCCATGCCGCCTGCAAGCCGGCTCATGAAACGATCCGGCCCCACCTTGTTGACGAGGTTGGCCAGCGAGAACCCGTATTTCCCGACGATCGCCGCGGACGAAGCCACACCGAATTGCGCCGCAAACCGCAGCAGTCGCTTCACATCCGCAGGTCCAGGCACGCCGATGCGGATCGGTGCATTGATGCCGCGCGCCCTGACCTGAGCGATCCAGTCGACGATCGCATCTGCGTCGAAACCGAATTGGGTGGTGATCTCAACGCTGCAGCCGCGGGCCTTGAGCAATTCGAGCTTCTCCGCGAGTGCCTCCCACAGGCGCGCCTGGCCAATCTTCGGATGGCCTTCCGGGTAGCCGGCAATCCCGACATTGACGATGCTGTGGTCCGAGATGATACCGCCGGCAATCAGATCGAGCGAGTCCTTATAGGGACCGGCTGGCGACGACGGATCGCCGCCCACGAACATGAACCTGGCGGGACGCGCTGCGCTGATCAGGCCCGTGAGCAATTCGTCCCGATCCTGCACCGATTTCAGCCGCCGGGACGAAATGATGGGGACAGGCTCGAAGCCCCATTGCCGGATACACGCGGCCGCCTCGATGCGTTGCGCGTGGCTCTCGTTGCCGAGGAAGGCGATATTGATTGGCGTGCCGGCAGGAATCTCGGATTTCGCAGCTTCGATTTGCCAGATATCCTTGCCGGTAATCTCCAGTGAATAGTCACGAAACAGAGCAGAACCGTGTTGTATGAGCGCGGTCATGAAGATCCTTTGCCGGTGCGACGGGCTTGGGTTGCCTCGAGTCAACGGCGCGAGCTGTCGGGCTCGGGCATGCCTCAATCTAAGGCTTGGTCGAGTTGGAAGCGGGCACGGTTTTCTGCGGCGGCCGAGCCACCATGCCTCCGCGCATGCGGCATTGATCTAGCCGATCGAAATTGCCGCGTCGACGCGCCAAGCGTCGCAGGCCCTCAACGCATCCAGTCCGAGGAAAATGAGGGACGCAAGCGCCGACCTGCCGAATGGCTCCGGGGCTCGAAGCGAGGCGCTCAGCGACAGTGTCCGGGCCGAACGAACAGCGGTCAGAAATAGAAAGTGCCCGCTCGTTTCCGAGCGGGCGCTTCATGAAATCTTTGATGGTCTCAGGCGCGATTAGCGGCCGAAGGCATTGCGGGCAATGCTCGGGATGTCGGCGCGGTCGATGCC
>NZ_LMCO01000013.1:88575-117928 GCF_001424825.1 Ensifer sp. Root31
CGTTCACTTCGATGAGGGATATATAGTCGATCACCCCCGCAGATAGCAGCGCTAAGACTTCACTCCACCCCTGCAAGCCGCGCATGGATCGTTGTGCCCTACGGAACTGCGGCGGCCGGCAGATGGATCGGCGGGAACAGCCAATGGGAGCGACTGCCCTGAAGGACGGATATGCCCAACCCCGGTCAAGTTGGACTGACCGGGGCCGAGCTACTTCGGACTTGGCGGAATAACGGACGCTTTAAACTCAGCGCATCATCGCGCCGACATTGCCGCCGTCGACCGTGAGCACCGCGCCTGTGCTGGTGCGCGCCTTGGCGAGGTGGACGAAGGCGGCAGCGACGTCCCGTGCCGTTACCTCACGTCGAACCAGGTTGCCGCGCATGTAGCTTTCCGGCGAAATGCCGCGCGCCTGGCTGCGCTCCTCGATCATCTGATCGGTCATCAGGCCGGTGCGAATGCGGTCGGCGTTGACCGCGTTCGAGGTGATGCCGTCGGCGCCATGTTCGACGGCATATTGACGCATCAGTGCCATCAACGCCGCCTTCGACGTGCCGTAAGGGCCGAAGTCGGGGCCGGGATTGACCGCCTGCTTCGAGACATTGAAGACCAGTGCACCGCCAGTTCTCTGGGCTTTCATGATCCGGACCGCGCTACGGGCAATATAGTGGTGCCCCCAGAAGTTCAGCGCGAAAGCCTTCTGGAAGACCTCCTCCGAAACATCGAGCAGGGCGCCCTGGAAGGCCGCACCGGCGTTCGAGATGACGATATCGATGCCACCGAAATGCCGGGCCACATCGGCGAGCGCCGCGTCGACCGCTTCGGGCTTCGTCACATCGCAGACGAGGCCGACACCACCGAGCCTTGCCGCTTCCTTCTGCAAGGTATCCTCGGCAAGGTCCAAGAGCGCGATCTCGGCGCCCTCGGCGTGCAGAGCCTCGGCAATCGCCAGCCCGAGGCCACCCGCACCACCGGTGATCACCGCGACCTGCCGGCTCAGCGGCTTCTCCGCCTGCTTCGTCAGCTTAACCTGCTCGAGCGACCAGTACTCGATGTCGAAGAGGTCCTCTTCCGACAATGCCTCGAAGCTCTCGATGCCTTCGGCATTGCGGATCACGGCAATCGTCGCCTCGGCAACGTCGGCGCCGACACGGGCGGCCTTCTTTGTCGGGCCGGCGGTAAACAGGCCGACACCGGCAACATAGAAGACACGCGGCATCGGATCGAGCATGCGCTTGATGCCGCCGACGCGCGCATTGTTGCGCTCGAAATAGGCGCGATACTCGTCCTTGTAGGTGGCGACGGCTGCGCGCACCTTGTCGGCCCAGCCGGCCATGTCGCCGGCAACGGGGGCGGGCAGCGCCACGCCAAAGCGCTTGATGTGGATGACGTGCTCAGGGGTCGCATTGCCGCGGTGAACCAGATCGGCAACATTCTCGGCATTGCAGAAATCGAGGACATCAGGGCCGGAGCGATGTTCCAGCACGAAGCGGCGCGGGCAGCCCTCGACGCCGCTGTCTATCGCGATGGCGCCGCGCAGAACCGGGGCGATCTGAGCTGCCGTGGCAAGCGGGGCCGCCGGCTGGACGACCATGAACGGACGCGGGTTGCCGCGGGCGATGCGGCGCTCGGCCTTGTCGATGGCGGCGATCATCTTCTCATAGGATTCACGCGGATCTTCCGACCAGGTGAAAATGCCATGCTTTAGCAGGATCATGCCGTCGGCGCCCGGATTGGCGCGGAACGCCTCGTCGCAGGCCTTGGCGAGATCGAAGCCCGGCATCACGTAGGGAACGATGATGGAATCGGGGAACAGTTCGCGCACCAGATCCTCGCCGTGCGGCTGATTGGTCAGCGACACGATCGCATTGGCATGGGTGTGGTCGATATGCCGAAACGGCAGGTTGGCGTGCAGGATCGCTTCGACCGAAGGGTTCGGCGCTGCAGGATCAAGCAGCAACCGGCGCTGCAGCATCACCATGTCGTCGTCGCTGAGTGTCGGGAACTTGACCATTGCCTGAAGCGGCTCCAGCCTGACGGCAGGCAGGCCCGCCGGTTCGATCGTGCCCATGTCCCAGCCGCTGCCTTTCACGCACAGAACGGCAATCTCGGAACCGTCCATCTCGGTAAACGTGGTCTTGACGGAGGTGTTGCCGCCGCCATGCAGTACCAGTTCGGGATCCGAGCCCAGAAGCCGTGTCGTGTAGGTGCGGATCGCTAGGTCCCGGTTGACGCCGGCGTTGACATAGCTATCGACGACACGGGCGAATTCGGTTTCTGACCATCTGGATTTCATAAAAGGCTCCTGTCTTCCCGCACTTGGCAGCGTTTTCCATGGGGTTTGAAAATCAAGTCCTGTCGTCAGCAGCCCTTGCTCGGCCTGCGCGCCGAACGGACGACCGTTCCCCGCACGCCGTGAGGACAAAACGGCGACGCTATCCGTCGGTCGGCTGCAGGCGGCAACCTGCGTCTGCGCCATCACGCCAAGGCTGCATGGCCTTGGGATTGCGGTCGACGTCGAGAGCGATCTGCAGCCGGTTTGTGGGGGCGGGAAAGACACCAAGCCGCGCTTTGCCGATTGGTTCGTTTCCAACCCACTGGCACGCGCCTATAGTCGAGCATTCCATCTCGGCGTCTCCCAAAACCTTCGTCGAGACAATTGCCACCATGCTGTGTCATGTGTCAACACGCATGGCAAATTTGTTTGACGGCGGACACTTTTTCCGCTTCAGGAGAAGCCATGACAATCCAGGGGAGCAGACGATGATGGATACGGCGCGGGGAAACCGGGCAGTCGGCGAAGGCATAGTCTTGCCTGCGGAGTTCGACGACGGCGTCGTCTGGGCTGCCTGGCTCTATTATGTCGACCAGCTCACCCAGAGCGAAATTGCCAAGATGCTCGGTGTATCCAGGGCAACGATCGTCAACTACCTGCAGGAAGCGCGCGAGCGTGGCCTGGTCAACATTCGCCTGAACACGGAAGTCGGCTCCCGGACTGGTATCGCACGGCGTCTGAAGGACAAGTTCGGCCTGGAGGGTGCGCTGGTCATTCCCGCCCTCGACAACAGCGACCTGGTGCAACGGCTTGGCGAGGCCGGTGCTCGCCTGCTTGCCGATATGGTTCAGCCAGGCGACACGATCGGCGTCGCCTGGGGCCGGACCGTGCTGGCCGTGGCCGACAGCATCTCGCTTCCCGAGCCGGTAGAGGGATTGACGGTGGTGCAGGTCTCCGGAAGCTCGATCGCCAATCCGGATTTCGCGCCTGAATTCTGCACATCCTTGATGTCGCGCCGCATCCACGCCCGCTGCATCAACCTGCTTGCGCCGGCCCTGCTGTCGACACCCGCCTTGAAGCAGGCGCTTCTGGCCGAACAGGTGCTGGTCAAGCAGTTCGAGCTCATTCATTCCTCCAACATCATCCTCTTCGGTGTCGGCGACATCGGCCCCGAGACGCTGATCCGCTCGGCCAATATCACCGGGCAGGAAGACATCGACGCCTACCAGGCCGGAGGAGCGGTCGGGGTGCTGATCTGCCGCTTCATCGACGCGGAAGGCCGGCCGGTGCGCGGTGATCTCGACAACCGCATGGTCGGCATCGAACTCAACGAGTTAAGCCAGGTGCCGCGGCGCCTGTGCGTCGCGGGTGGCGCCAGCAAGCTGACGGCCATCAGGGCGACGTTGAAGGGCGGCTACGCAACCCATCTGGTCACTGACATCGCGACGGCAGAGATGCTGCTGCAATAGTCGTGGCTGCTGCCCGATACAGGATCGGGCAGCAGCCACACGCGGGCATTGTTCATGAAGTCCCAGGTCGCCTCGAAAGAGGTGATCCCGGCGTCAGAGCCGAGACCCGTCGCCACGAGCGCGGCGGATGCCTGGGCGAACTTCAAGGCGGTTTCCGTCTCCATGCGATGATGAAGCCCGGCAATGAAGCCGGCATTGAAGGCGTCGCCGCAGCCGGTGGTGTCAACCACGTCGATCTCGAATGCCGGGAGGTGCAGGCTCTTACCGTCGGCATCGAGGAAGCAGACGCCGTCGCCGCCGAGCGTAAAGATGCAGTGCTTGACGCCGAGATCGGCAAAGAAACGGCCGGCATCCTCGGCGGTCTTCTGGCCGGAAATCAGCATCGCCTCCTCCACTGAAGGCATGAAATAGTCGATAAAGGGGAAAAGCGGCCGGATCAGCGACAGCGTGTTGTCGTTCGCGCCCAGGAGGTCGAAGGTCGTGGTTCTGCCGAAGCGCTTGGCTTCCTCGAGCAAAACGCGGCTGGGTTCGCCGTCGAGGCGATCGAGCAGCCCAGTGCCGCCGAGATGGACGATCGGCGGCGCCAGCACCCGCTCGCGCGCATCCGCGGGAATCTCGAAATGTCCGGAGGCGCCGCGTACGTGCAAAGCCGGCCGTTCGCCATTGCGGCGGATGTTGAGAATGCTCGCGGATGTCGGCACGCCGGCAATGCGCTGCATCTCCGACCGGTCGACACCGAAGCGGTCGAGCGTGGCGAGCACGAAGTCCGCCTTCTCATCGTCACCGACCGCACCGACCGCGAGGCAGTTCAGCCCGAGTTTGGCAAGGTCGACGACCGTACCGCCGGCAGTGCCCGCAACGGTCAAGCGGATCTCGTCGATGAATTCGACGTTGCCGCCGGACGGGATCCGGTCCACCGGTCGGCCGAGAATATCTAGAATGTAAAGTCCGATTACAGATACGTCGTGCGCCATGCACTCAACCTTCCCTACTGAATTGGTGACCGCGGATAGCAGTCCTTGACCCGCTGGACGACGGCCGAAGCCCGTTAGTCTTTTGCACGAAGCGAGAAGACGGTGCCGGCAAGAACGATGAAGACGCCGATAATGGCGAGCTGCCACGTGCTCGGAATGCCGACGAGAATGAGGACGTTGCTGACAAGCGTGATCAGCACCACGCCGAGCAACGTGCCGATCACGCTACCCGAACCGCCGGTGATGCGCGCACCGCCGAGAACGACCGCGGCGATGATCTCAAGCTCGGTTCCGGCAAGGTCGAACGGATTGGCAAGCCGGTTGCTCGCCACATGCATGATCCCGGCAATACCGGCCAGCAGGCCCGCATAGGCAAAGACGAAGATATGCACGGTGCGCAGATTGAAGCCGAGGCGTTCGGCGATGCCGGGATTGCCGCCGACCGCATAAACCGCCCGGCCCATCAAAGTACGCTCTAGGATCCACCAGGTCACCGCGGCCGCAACAGCGAGCACAAGCACGAAGGCCGGCAGCACCGAGATGGAGCCGTTGGCGCTTTGATGGGTGAAAAGCGCGAGTTTGCCGAACGCCTCCATCGAGCCCGGAATGTTCATGAACAGGGCAGTGCCGACAAAGGTCAGCAGGAAGCTGCGAATGACGTATTGCGTTCCGATCGTCACAATCAGCGACGGCGCGCGCAGCGCGTGGACGAGCACGCCGTTGAGCGCTCCGAAGCAGGCGCCGCCGGCGGCAGCGACCAGCAAAATCACCGGCATCGGCAACCCCGGCAGCAGGTTCGTGACCAGCATCGTCACCGTATACATGACGAAGGCGGCAATGGCGGTGAAGGAAACGTCGATGCCGCCGGACGCCAGCACCACCAGGACCCCGAGCGCGAACAGCCCGCGCACGACGGAAGCGCGCAGGATGTCGAACAGGTTCGACATCTGCCAGAAGTCCGTATTGATCGAGCCGACCACCAGGCAGACGAGCACGATCAGCGCAAAGGTCACGACCGGCGGATGACGCAGCAGCCAGCG
Organism: Ensifer sp. Root31; assembly: GCF_001424825.1. Lineage (NCBI taxonomy): Bacteria > Pseudomonadati > Pseudomonadota > Alphaproteobacteria > Hyphomicrobiales > Rhizobiaceae > Ensifer > Ensifer sp. Root31. Next base: position 94,334 of record NZ_LMCO01000013.1, read on the forward strand.
CCAGGCGGAGCCAAGCGAAACCTTGTCGTTGCCAGCTGGGGTGGCCCCATTGAATGTCGTATCGGTCATTGCGGGGTCCTCACGGTCGTCTCTTCTACAAGGGCGCGGTAAAGCGCCTCTTCCTCCAGCGCCTCGGCCTGGAAGGTTTCCACCACTTCGCCTTTGCGCATCACCATGATCCGGTCGCAGTTCTGCAGAAGTTCGAGCAGGTCGTCGCTGATGATGATGACGCCCATGCCTTCGTCCGCGAGACGCTGGATGATCCGGTAGATCGTGTCCTTGGATCCGACATCGACGCCGACGGTCGGCCCGTGCAGGACCAGAAGCTTCGGATTGATGGTCAGCCAGCGGCCGATAAGCACGCGCTGCTGGTTGCCGCCCGACAGCGACTGCACCGGGTTGGCGACATCCGGCGTGACCACCTGCAGGTCTTCGACCGAGCGCTTCGCCAGCGCGCGGCTGCGGCGGCCGTCCAGGATGCCGAAGGCGCCGCGCAGGCGATCGAGCACCGGCACGACAATGTTCTCTTCGATCGGCTTCTCGAGAAAGAGACCTTCCGAAAGGCGATCCTCGGGGACGTAGCCGATGCCGGCATCAATGGCGTCGGCGGGCTTGCGGGGCGTCACATCCTTTCCATTGAGGCGGATGCGTCCGGTATCGGCTGGAGCGACGCCGGCAATCGCCCGGGCCAGCTCGTTGCGGCCGGAATCCAGAAGCCCGGTGATACCGACGATCTCGCCGCGGCGCATGGAGAAGGAAACATTGGCGAAGGCATCCTTCAGCGACAGCGCGTCGACGACAAGCAGATCCTCGCCGAACTTCGGCGCCGAACGATAGCGCGCCTCGTCCAGCACCTTGCCCGTCATCCAGAAGCCGAGTTCGGCCTTGGTGTGATCGGCGATGTCGCATTCGGCGACCTTCTGGCCGTCGCGCATGATGACGGCGCGCCCGCCGATCGACTTGCACTCGTCGAGCTTGTGGGTGACGAACAGCACCGCGACGCCCTTGGCGCGCAGTCGGTTGACGATGCCGATGAGATTATCGACTTCGTGCTTCGTCAGTGCCGTCGTCGGCTCGTCCAGGATGACGAGGCGCGCATCGGAAGCAATGGCGCGCGCAATGGCAATGAGCTGACGCGTGGCCATCGGCAGCTCGTCCGTGCGGGTCGAAAGAAAGGCGCGGGTCGTCGGCAGGTTCACGGCCGCGAGCGCCCGTTCCGCCGTCTGGCGCATTCGTCCGAGATCAAGCCGCCGGGCAAGCTTGCCGGAGGCTGCGACCAGTTGCTGCGTCAGGCCGACATTTTCGGCGACGGACAGGTTGGGCAGCAGAGAAAAGTCCTGATAGACGGTCTCGATCCCGGCCGCGAGCGCGGCAACCGGTGTGAGATGGCCCACGGGCTTGCCATCGATCAGCAGTTCGCCGGCATCGGCCGGCTGCGCGCCGGAAATGATCTTGATGAGCGTGCTCTTGCCGCAGCCATTCTCGCCCATGAGATGGTAGATCTGTCCGGGCTCGATCGAAAAGCTGACCCCTTTCAGCGCGCGAACGCCGCCAAAGCGTTTCTGGACATCGCGAATTTCCAGATAGGGAATTGCGGCTTTCGAGGTTTCGCCGCCGGGATGCGGCGCGCCGGCTTCGTGCTTGAGCTGCATGGCACTGTCCTGACCAAAAAGAACGGGCCTGCTGCACGTTTCCTTGGATCGCCATAGATCCAGGAGACGATTGCAGCAGGTCTAAAGCGTTACAGTGTTTCTGGCGCATCACATTCGACGCGCGACGCTGTAGCGGCACTCGACGCGCAACGCCGGGCCCATTGTCAGGCCCGGCATCGCCATCATCTCGACCCAATCAGAACGGGTACTTGGCGTAGTTCGACTTGTCGACGTCGACCCATGCCTGGCCGACCACGATCACGCCGTCGCCGGCACCCTTCTTGACGGTGACCTTTTCGTAGCCGGCAACGCCGAGGTCCATGCCGTCCTTCAGTTCCTCGTCCTTCAGCACCATGTCGGCGACCTTGTTCATGACGTAGCCGGCATCCTTCGGATCCCAGAAGCTGATGCCGTCGACAGCGCCCGATTCGAGGTAGGAGCCGGTGTCCTTGGGCAGGCCGATGCCGAATACGCAGGTCTTGTCCTGCAGGCCGGCTTCCTCGACGGCACGGCCGATGCCGATGACGTCGATGGCCGAACCGCCCTGGAAGCCCTTGATGTCGGGGTACTTGCGCAGGATCTCGCGCGCCTTTTCATAGGCGCGGTTAGCATCGTTGAAGGATTCATTCTTCTCGGAGACCAGTTCCATCTCGGGGTATTTCTGGGCGTTTTCCGAACCGCCATCGGCCCACTGCACATGGGTCAGGCTGCCGAGCGAGCCGACGAAGGAGGTCCACTTGCCGGACTTGCCCATGCATTCGGCGATCTTGTCGTTGAAGCGCGCGCCAAAGACCTTGTTGTCGAAGGCTTCGATGTCGACGAGCGTGTTCTTCATATTATCGGCTTCATGGGTGATGACCTTGATGCCGCGCTGGGCGGCGCGCTTCAACACGCCTTCGAGGGCGGAAGCATCCATCGGCACGACGGCGATCGCGGCAACCTTCTTGGCAACCAGATCTTCGATCAGACGGCCCTGCTGGGCTGCGTCGGCCTTGCCCGGGCCGACCTGGCTGGTGGCTACACCGGGGTTTTCCTTGCCATAGGCATCGACGCCTTCGTTCATGCGAGTAAACCAGTTTTCGCCCGTGACTTTCACCACCGTGACGATGCTGGGGGTTTCCTCGGCAATGGCAGCCGTGGTTGCAGTCAGTGCTCCAAGCGCGACGGCGCAGGCAGCGAATTTACGAATGGCAAGCATGCATTCCTCCCAAAGAACCTTCGAATTTTGACAGATCGACCGGCGTGCGAAGGCATCTCGCCGGCCCTGGAACTTGGATCAGCCGCGCAATGCCTTGAACCAGGCCTTGGCGTCGAAGCCGGATGTCGCGAGAAAGACGAGCAGAAGCACGCCCCAGGCGAGGTCGCGGAAGAAGTTGGAAATGTCCATGAAGTTGAACAGGCTCGACAGGATCTGCAGCGACGTCGCCGACAGGACGACACAGATCACCCGGCCATAGCCGCCCTCAGGGCGAACGCCCGCCATGACGGCGATGAGAATGGCGATCAGCACGTAGGAATTGCCGTAGTCCCACTTCACGCTCGAGGTGCGCGCGGCGATCACGATGCCGGCGACCGACGCAAGCACGCCGCAGGCGGTATAGGTCAAAAACAGGATGCGCTTTTCCGCAATGCCGGCATAGCGCGCGGCCTTGGCATTGTTGCCGAGCAGCAGGAGCCTGAGGCCGAACGGGCTGTAGCGCAGCACGCCGCCGAGGATGAGAGCAATCAGTAAGAAGAGCGCAAAGCACAGCGGCACGCCGAGAACCGGTGTGTTACCGAAGGCGTCGAGCGGCTCGATGAAGCCGAGGCCCAGCGCCGAACCGTTGGTGAAAGCGATCGCAAGGCCGGTAAAGAACAGCTGCGTGCCAAGCGTGGCGATGATCGGCGTCAAGCCGGCGCTCGAAATCAGAAACCCATTCAGCATTCCGCCAACTAGGCCGACGAGCAGTGCTATGCCGGCAAAGCTCCAGCTGAACAGCAGCGGCGCGTCATCGGGCGAAACCGTGTCGCGCAGCACGAGATAAGCGATGACACCCGAAAGGTTGGCAAGGGCGATGCCCGACAGATCGATGCCGCCATTGCCCGAGATCATCGCCAGCATCACGCCGAGCGCGAGAAGCCCGAGCTCGGGGACTTGGCCCGCCATGGATTGCAGGTTGTAGATGTCGAGGAAACTGGCACCGACCAACACGCCGCCCGCTACCAGCACAGCAACGTTGACGACGGCCAAAAATGCCAACTGGCGATCAACCCGAAATTCCAAAGCGCGCCCTCCGTCATTGTCGTTCGCAGGCAAGCGCAATCACGGCTCCCAGCGTGCTCCTAGGCACGCTCCGTGAGCGCGCACCCGGACCTCTTTCGAGTTCGGATGCCGCGACGGCCGACCTGATGAGGTCGGCGATGACATTTGCCAAAGACTGTTGTGTATTGTCAACACCAATCTATCACGGCCGGCTTATTTATCTGAAAAGTTTGGCGTTTCCCCCAGCAGAGAACAGTCCCCGTGCCGCAATTTTCGGCGCGCATTCCGCGCATGAGGAGAAAATGAACGACGTCGAGAGCTAACGACGTCAAGGGCTCGTGACTTATGAAGCTACCAGCGCCACGTGCGATCCGCTCTTTAGCGGCCCTGCGTCGTCGCGCTGATAAGAAAAAACCCGAGTTCGAGGAGATGCACCCTTGTCGACGGCTCTGTCGTGATGGAGAAATCCTGTTCGCCGTGTGCAGGCTCTGGTCGTGCAGCACGATAATTATGTCGTAGACAGGCTCTAATCGCAGCGCCGCAAATCCTAAAATCCGGCTTCAGTTTCAATCAGGGTCGCAATCAATGGCAGAGTTTCCTCAAAAGGCGAAGGTCGTAATCATCGGGCTGGGTGGCATCGTTGGTGCCTCGATCGCGCATCACCTGATCGAGCGCGGTTGGGACGACATCGTCGGCATCGACAAGTCCGGCATCCCGACCGATATCGGCTCGACGGCGCACGCGTCCGACTTCTGCTATACGACCAGCCACGATTATCTTTCGGTTTGGACGACGCAGTATTCGATCGACTTCTTCGAGAAGATGGGTCACTACGCCCGCATTGGCGGCCTGGAAGTCGCGCGTACCGGCGACGATGTCTGGATGGAAGAGATCAAGCGCAAGCTTTCCTCCGCCAAGGCCTTCGGCACCCGCGCCCACTATGTTTCGCCCGCGGAAATCAAGAAGATGTTCCCGCTGATCGAGGAAGATCAGGTCATGGGCGGCATGTTCGACCCGGATGCCGGCCTCGTCATCCCGCGCTCGCAGACAGTTGCTGGCAAACTGGTCGATGCGGCCGAGAGATCCGGAAAGCTCCAGATCTTCGGCAACACGCCGGCAACGTCGCTCATCGTCGAGAACGGCCGCATCAAGGGCGTCGTCACCCATCGCGGCACGATCATGGCCGACCATGTCGTCGTCTGCGCCGGCATCTGGGGCCGCCTGATCGCCGAAATGGTCGGCGAGGATCTGCCGGTGATGCCGGTCGACCATCCGCTCACCTTCTTCGGCCCGTATAACGAATTCGAAGGCACCGGCAAGGAAATCGGCTTCCCGCTCCTGCGCGACCAGGGCAACTCCGCCTATATGCGCGACACCGGCGATCCGAAGACCACCGAAGGTGGCCAGATCGAGTGGGGCTATTACGAGACCACCAACCCGCGCCTCTGCCATCCGCGCAACATTCTCGAAAAGCACGAGGCACGCCTGTCGCCCTCGCAGCGCGACCTCGATATGGAGCAGATCATCGAGCCGCTCGAGCGCGCCATGGAACTGACGCCGATCCTCGGCGAACTCGGCTATAATGAAGGCCATTCCTTCAACGGCCTGCTGCAGGTCTCGGCCGCCGGCGGCCCCTCCTGCGGCGAGAGCCAGAAGGTGCGCGGCCTCTGGTACTGCGTCGCCATCTGGGTGAAGGACGGTCCCGGCTACGGCAAGCTGATCGCCGACTGGATGACGGACGGGCGCACTGAGATCGACCACGCCTCGATCGACTATTCTCGCTTCTACCCGCACCAGCTGGAGGAGAAGTTCATCGAGGGCCGCTGCTTCGAGGCGGCGCAGAAGATCTACTATCCGGCCGTGCACACGCGCGAGCCCTATGCCAGCGGCCGCAACGTCAAGCGCTCGCCCTTCTACGAGCGCGAGAAAGAGCTCGGCGGCTACTTCATGGAACTCGGTGGCTGGGAGCGCGCCCATGGCTACGCCGCCAACGAGCACCTCCTGGCAAAATACGGCAACCGCGTTCCAGTGCGCCAGAACGAGTGGGACAGCCGCCATTTCTGGCGCGTGTCCAACGCCGAACATCTGGCGATGAGCGAGGATTGCGGTATCGTCAACCTCTCGCACTTTCATATGGTTGACATCGAAGGCCCTGACCACGTCGAGTTGCTGGAGTGGCTTTGCGCCGCCAAGATCGGCGGCGACGGCAATATCGGCAAGGGCATCTACACGCACTTCCTCGACGACGAAGGCATGGTGCGAGCCGACTTCACCGTCTTCCGCATGGCCGACCGCTGCCGTCTCGTGAACGGCGCCGATGCCGGCCCACGCGACTTTCAGTACATGCGCCGCGTCGCCGAAGATCGCGGACTCAACGTCACCATCACCGACGTTTCGGAGAGGTTCGTTACCATCGGTATCTGGGGGCCCAACGCCCGCGAAACGCTGAAGAAGGTGGTTGCCGATCCGGCCGGCCTCGATCTCGAGAACTTCGCTTTCGCTGCGATCAAACCGATCGAAATCGCCGGCAGGAAGGTCACCGCCTTCCGCATCTCCTATGTCGGCGAGCAGGGCTGGGAGTTGCACATGAAATATGAGGACGGCCTCGCCGTCTGGGACGCACTGCGCTCAACCGGCGTCATGGCCTTCGGCGTCGAAACCTATGCAAACTCGCGCCGTATGGAAAAGAGCCTGCGCCTGCAGAATGCCGATCTTCTCACACAGTACAACCTCATCGAGGCCGATCTGGCTCGTCCGAAGGTGAAGGACGTGGACTTCCGCGGCAAGGCGAAACATCTTGAATACAAGGCACGTGAGCACCAGCCGGCCATGCTCTGCACGCTCATCCTCACGGAGAATACCGATAGAAACGGCGTGAAGCGCTACCCGGTCGGCAGCCTGCCGGTCATGGACCCGGAAACCGGCGCGGTGCTGGTCGACGAACTCGGCCGCCGCTCCTATACCACCTCCATCGCCTACGGCCCGACGATCGGCAAGAACATCGCGCTTGCCTATTTGCCTTGGTCCCACTGCCAGGTCGGCCGCAAGCTGAACGTCGAATACTTCGCCGAGACCTACCCCGTCGAAGTCGCCGGCGTCGGCTACAAGCCACTCTACGACCCGGAGAACCTGAAGCCGCGGAGCTGAGATTTTACAACCCCTCGGCCCACCCGCGGTGGACGTCCCGTCACGCGCCTGCTTGATTCAAGCGGGCGCGTTCGTTTTTGGCGTTCGTTCATTACGCCTGCGCCCCTGGAATTTGTCTGTTGTTCGGATACCGGAGCCGCCAGTGTGCGAAGGACATGACGTTGGTAAACTTTGAGCCGGCGCGCTTTGCCATCAGCCTTTGTGCGGGCGGCGGCAACGTCATCGGCAGGCGAGATCGTCGGGTTCTGGACGATGCTTGGTGCAGCCGTCCTGCTTCAAAATGTCGTAGACACTCCTCCAGCCGGCGCCATCAATTCGGAGCGTCCATCCTGATCGGGTAGTCAATCGATAGACGATGGGTTGTGCAAAGTTTGAGTTGACCGTTTCCGATGGCGAGGCGACACTTGCAACCTGCAGCAAGACAGGAGGAAAATGATGGCCGAGCCAGATCCCTGGCGCCACATGGCAAGCGCGCCGAAAAACGGCAGTCGGATCCTCGTTACGATCCGCCCGTCCGAACAGGGGGCGGCAGAAGTTGACCTCGCGTATTGGTCGAATGGCGATCAGTTCGGTGCAGAAGGCTGGCGCGCCTCTGATTCCTCGCCCGGCCGCATCATCGAATACGCCGAGCCCGAATTGAAGTGCTGGATGCCGATGCCCTCGGCCAATCTCAATCGCACCTCGATGCCCTCACCCTGGGAAGGCGAAGACGAGCGAGAGCTCGACGGGTCAGGGATTTAAGAACTCGCGCCGCCATGTTGCGCTTCCTCGTACACGACGGGGTCAAAAGGACTTTTGAGACGTGTGCTTGCAGCCTGTGGAACGCCTAATCTCAATCCGACGTAAAGGTCGCCTTGGGTAGAATTGAACCACTGCCCCTTGGCCCGTCTGTTACGAATGTCTGTCGTAGCATTAGACCGCCGGAACCAGTGGCTATCCTAGCCAGAAACGCCGCACCGTTGCGCATAGGCCTCCATCTCCGGCTTCAGCCCGGCAAATGCCGAGAGCACGTGCATCTTGAGTTGCAGCGCTGCTGGCCCAGGCGGCATCAGTTTTGATTGCACGAAGCCAAGCGCGCGCGGCACACCGCTCGGCAGGATGGGTAACGCGGTGATGTTGTCGGTTTCCCGCCGGGCGAAGACCACGCCGAAGGGCAGCACTGCGAGGCTGTCAGAATGGGCGAGATGGGCGAGAATGCCGGCGAGCGAGGCGCCGGAGAAATTGATGCGCACATGCTCGGCGCCCAGATTGACTAGCGCGGTTCTGAGATCGGCGCTCAGCGGACTTCCGGCAGGTGGCTCGATCCAGGGATACCGCAGCAGGTCGGCAGGCAGGAGCCTGTCCGATGCAAGAAGCGGATGTCCCGAGCGACAGGCAACCACATTGCGGCCTGTCAGGATCGGGTCGAAGGTCAGATCGCTATCTGCATCGAAGACCTCGACCGGACAGATCGCGAGGTCCAGCTGCCCAGCTCTGATCTTTTCGGCAAGGCTCGTCGTGTAACCATAGACCTGCTCGATTCTAACGTTCGGCCTTGTCCGCTGGAATTGGCCGACCATCGCCGAGACCAGCGCGTCCATGAAAAACGGCGTGCCGCCGATCCTGATATCGCCGCGCTCGCCACGCCTGAATGACTGGGCCACGTCGCTCGCTCGCGCCGTTGCGCGCCGTACCGCTGCACCGAGATCGACAAGATCCCGACACATGGGAGTGGGCTCCATCGGGCGGCGGTTGCGCAGAAACAACGGCTCACCCAGCCGCTTTTCCAGAAAGGCGACCGTGCGTGACAAGCCGGGCTGCGTCATTCCCAGCATTTCCGCCGCCTCGGACATGCCGCCGGCATCGACGATCGCCCAGAGCTGTAGCAGATGGCGCGGATCAATCTGCAAGAGGAGATTCTCCCAAGTTCCGTGTTCCGCTTACAACATAACATAATGGTATGTTATCTGGAGATATCATTATTCGAATTCACCTTCGTCCGTCGCTACTGTTTTCCTCGAGATGGAGCCGCAAGCGATTTCGCGGCCCCGTTCAGGGAGGAACCGATGAGGGAATTCGACTATCAGGGGTCCCCGGCAAGAATTAGGTTCGGCACCGGCGCCCGGGCGGGGGTGGCAGAAGCTGTTGAAGCTTTGGGCTGCAAGCGTGCCCTCGTGCTCTCCACACCGCAGCAAGCCAACGATGCCGGTGCCATCGTCAGCCTTTTGGCGGATCGCGCCGCCGGATTGTTCACGCAGGCGACTATGCACACGCCGGTCGAGATCACCGAACTGGCGCTCAAGGCCATGCGCGACAACGACGCCGACTGCACCGTCGCTTTCGGCGGCGGCTCGACTACCGGGCTCGGCAAAGCGATCGCCTATCGCCTCGACACGCCTCAGATCGTCATACCCACAACCTATGCCGGCTCGGAGGTCACACCCATCCTTGGGCAGACTCAGGCGGGGCGCAAGGAGACGGTACGTGCAGCGTCGATTCTGCCGGAACTGGTGATCTATGATCCGGAACTCACGCTCAGCCTGCCGGTCCCAATGACGATGACCAGCGGCCTAAACGCCATGGCCCACGCCGCCGAGGCACTCTACGCTCGCGATCGTAACCCGATTTCCTCGCTGATGGCGACGGAAGGCCTGAGAGCCCTCGCTGAGGCCCTACCGCGCATCGCTATGGCGCCGCGGGATCTGTCGGCCAGAAGCGATGCACTCTACGGCGCCTGGCTTTGCGGCACTGTTCTTGGCACAGTCGGCATGTCGTTGCATCACAAGCTCTGCCATGTGTTAGGGGGGTCCTTCGATCTGCCGCATGCGGAGACCCATGCGATCGTTCTGCCCCACGCAATCGCCTACAACGCGGCCGCCGCTGCCGACGAACTTCTGCCGCTGAGCGCGATTTTCGGGGAAACGTCCCCCGGTGCGGCAATACACGGTTTTGCGGTCAAGATCGGCGCCCCGACAGCCCTCAGGGAGATCGGTTTTCGGGAGGAAGATATCGGCCGCGCCGCGGAGATCGCCACAGCGAACCCCTATTGGAACCCGCGGGAAGTGACACGGGCCGATATTCACGCGCTGCTCGCCGCGGCATGGCGGGGCGACGCGCCCTGAACGCGCGCGCCGAGACATATCTGCAAAACGGGAGGATAACATGAATCAATCCAAGGCATCGTCGCCTGTGGTGCACCGGCAAGTGGCCGTTATCGGTTGCGGGCCTGCGGGCCTGACTGCCGCCTCGCTCCTCGGACAAGCCGGCCATAATGTCATCGTCATCGAGCGCTGGCCCGAACCCTACGGCCTGCCCCGCCTCAGCCATATCGACGGCGAGACGGCACGCCTGGTAGCCTCGGCCGGGAATATCGGTCATGCCCTTCGCGACGCGCAGGCGATCGACACCTACCACTACCTCGACGATCAGGGAAACATTCTGATCGATCTGGACTGGAAGGGGCAGCAATGCGGTTTTCCCGCCCATATCTCGATCTTCCAGCCGGAAATTGAGGACGCGATCTATTCCCGCGCACAGCCTCTGCCGAACGTCGAGTTCCTACGCGGCTGGGAAGTCTCCAAGCTCGAGCAGAGTGCGGACAAGGTCGTTCTGGAAGCCCAACCCTGGGACGGTTCGTGGAAGGCGGTTTCTGACGGGGGCGATCCAGTCCGCAGGATCGAGGTGGACTATGTGATCGGCGCGGATGGCGCCAACAGTTTCACGCGCCGCGCACTCGGCATCGCGCGTCACCAGTACGGCCATCATGAACGTTGGCTCAATCTTGATTCCGAATACGTCAAGGATCTCGGCGACCGCTTTGCCATTACCTCGATCTATTGCGACCCGGCACGGGCGCACATGTACATGCCGATCGGCAAATCCCGCGTGCGTTTCGAGATGCGCGTGCTGCCGGGCGAGGAAACCAGCTACTGGGAAGACATCAAGAACGGCCTTGCCTGGCTCAGCGAGCAGCATGGCATCGGGCTCGACGAAATCCGGCCGATCCGCAACGTTGTCTATACATTTGACCCCGCGATCACAAAAAGCTGGAAGGAAGGCCGGGTCATGCTGGTGGGCGATGCCGCCCACACGATGATGCCCTATATGGGCCAGGGCGCCTGTTCGGCCATTCGCGACAGCGCCAATCTTGCATGGAAGCTGGACCTCGTGTTGCGGGGCAAAGCCGAGCCGGAGCTTCTCGATACCTATGAAGCGGAGCGGCGCCCGCATGTCACGCAGATCACCAAGACCTCGACCATGCTCGGCAAGGTCGCCAACGAGGACGACCCGGCGAAGGTGGCTGAACGCAATGCACTCTTCCTGTCCGGAAACATGCCGCCGCCCCCGCCCTTCCCCAAGATCGAGACCGGCGTGGTGCATGTGGAGCCCGATGGTAACCTCCTCACCCCCACCGGTGCACCAACGCCACAGGGCCTCGTGCGCGCCGGCGGCCGCGAAGGCTTGATGGACGACGTGGTGGGGCGCGGCTTCCTGATCGTCAGCCGGACCGACCCGAGCCTCCATCTGGATCCCGCGACCCACGCTTTCTTCGACGCCATCGGCGGTCGCTGGATCGTCGTCGGCGACACCGATGCTGCGCCCGATCAAGTCGCAGATCTTGACGGCGTGCAACTGGCGTTTCTGGAGAGAAATGGTTTCGCCGCCTATCTGCGCCGTCCCGATTTCCTGATGTATGGTGCAGTCCGGGATCTCTCCGATCTCCCCACCCTGCTGCGCGGCCTTCGCGACAGGCTGCACTGGCTGCGTCAGCCTGTACCCACCTTTGAGACCACCATGGAGGCACGGGCATGACCGAGGACTCGGTCATCAAGGCGAACCTTGCCCATCAGCGGGCCATGCCACTGACGCGGCTTCTCGACTGCGGCATGGACCCAGGGGATGCGCGCCGGCTTCATGCCCGCATCTCGGAGGGCGAGCCCTGGGATGCGGTGGCAGAAACCATCGCCACCGAGCGCCTGCAACACGCCGACCGGGCCGAGGCTGAAGGAAACATCGTCACCGCCGGCGAGGCACGGCAGCGCGGCATCGCCGCGCTGGTCTTCGCCCAGATGGCCTTCAATTTCGACGAACCCCGCAAGGTCGCGCTGTATCGCAGGCTGGTCGCCGCCTGTCGGAAGCTCACCCCTGTCTTCGGCCTGCCCTTCGAGCGGGTCGAGACCGGATATTCGGGAAAAAGCCTGATCGGCTGGCTGGTGCGCCCCGCAAGCGGAAGTGCAAACGGCACCGTCATCCTGTTCGGCGGCCAGAGCGGCTGGGGCATCGCCTATCTGCCAATCGCCCGGGAGCTGGCGCGCCGCGGGCTTGCCACCCTTCTCGCCGAAGGCCCCGGCCAGGGCGAGACCCGCATCGAGCAAGGCCTTTATCTTCAGGCGGGGGTCGAGGCCGCCTATAACCGCTGGGTCGATGTCATCCTGGACGATCCGAGCCTCGGCGCGCCGGGCATCTGGGGCAACAGCTACGGCGGCCTGTGGGCGGCACGCACTGCGGGCAGCGACAGCCGCATCCGCGCCTGTTGCGTCAACGGCTCCTTCGCCCACCCCGCCATCCTGCCCTTCCGCACGGCCTTCGAGCAGAGCGCGGCAATGATCGGCACCGAGGATCGAGCGATGATTGAGGCGGTCATGGAAAAGCTGCGTTTCGATCCGGCGCGGAACAGAATCGCCTGCCCGCTTCTCGTCCTGCACGGAGGCGCCGATCCGCTGGTGGCACTGGAGGACCAGCAACCCTTCCTCGATGCCGCGACGGGCGAGGGCGCCCTCCGCGTCTGGCCGGACGGTGAGCACACGATATACAACCACAGCTTCGAGCGGACGGCACTCGTCGGCGACTGGTTCGCCGCACGGCTCGACCGATCCGCCTGACAGGGAGCGATTGATGCGCCGTTATTTCACTGAGGAACACTCCGCCGAGACTGTGAACGGCAGGATTGGCGTAGACGTGGCACCACGCATGCGTCAGGTCATGGCGAGCCTCGTTCGACATCTGCATGATTTTATCAAGGACGTGGAGTTGACCCAGCGGGAATGGGAGTTGGCCGTTGATTTCCTCACCCGCGCCGGCCAGACCTGTACCGACACACGGCAGGAGTTTATCCTGCTCAGCGACGTCCTTGGGCTTTCCATGCTGGTCGACGCCATCGGCAACCGTCGTCCCGAAGGCGCGACGGAGAACACCGTCTTCGGCCCGTTCCACGTCGCCAACGCGCCGATCCGGGCGATGGGGGAAAGCATCAGTCTGGACGGTAAGGGCGAAAGCTGCCTGTTCCACGGCCGGGTGATTGATCTCGACGGCAACGCAATAGACGGGGCAACAATCGACGCCTGGTCAGACAATGCCGATGGCTTCTACGACGTTCAGCAGCCGGACCTGCAGCCGAAATGGAACAACCGCGGACGCTTCGTCACGGGCGCCGACGGCGCCTACAGCTTCGTCGGTATCAAGCCTGTCAGTTATTCCATTCCCGACGACGGGCCTGCTGGGGACCTGTTGGAGGCGCTCCATCGCCACCCCTGTCGCCCGGCCCACATGCATTTCCTTGTAACTGCTCCGGGCCACCAGAAGATTGTCACCCACATCTTCACCGGCGGCGACCCCTTCCTCACTTCCGACGCCGTTTTCGGTGTCAAATCCTCCCTGATCGCTGATTTCGAGCGCATCGACGGCGCGACCTCGTGGCAGGCCGCATTCGATTTCGTCATGGTGCAGGAGGACAAATTCGAACATCGCAGTTGCAGCAACGTCAGATAGTCGTGAACTGTAGCTTTTGAGTGAGGTCGAACACGGACCCCGCCGGCAGCTTGGGAGAATAATGAGCGTACCAAGCGACGGTAGCAGCGCTGCCAGAGCCCGTTCGCGCGCGGCTTGACCGGTTAAAAGCCTCGTCTCGGAGGATCAGCATCGCGACGGCCAACGGCCGGGATCCGGGAGGCCTAGGCCCGGCAAGCCGCTCCGTTTGATTGAGGGATCGCAGACCACGAGGTTTTCGAGACCTCGCCCCTGACTTCCGCGCTCTGACCAGCGACCGAGCAATGTCGATGATGTCGTCCCGGGCCGCGGTTGGATCGTGCTTACTCAAGGCGACCCCGAGCCCAAGCCTGAAGTCGACACCCCCTCATCTTCCGGAGCGCTCAATTGCGGCTGGGCGGATCGAGCGATCGTGCTCCTCGAATTTTCAGTGAAATGGCGCTCGGTGAACGACAGGTTCTGACGCGAGAACGAGATGATCTTCTCGCACTTCAGATTCTCGATGCCGATCTCGCTTCTGGCCAACGGCACGACATAGGGGTCACGTACGGACCAGGCTTCTCGTCGGTGCACGCATCGGCGTTCGGTCCTAAACCATCGAATTGATCGAGAAGTCAGAAGCGGTAGGGTCGATCCAACTCAACAGGCCGCGCCGCGCCGCCGAGGCCGCAGATTGCACCCTTGTCCACATTCTCTCTGGGGCTCTAGAGAAACATGACGGACCTCTTCTCGGGCAACGACGTCCTCGAGCATGTCACAGCACGTCCTGACCTATGGCTTCGTCTTTCCGCAGATCTTGGCTTTACTTCAAAGCAATTCTCCGCAGTTCCCTTTCGATATCTAATATAGATTTCAAATTAAATTGCCTCCATTTGGAAGCTTAATTCGGAGTTGATTTACGCAATTAGTTAAATAGATTTGATGCTTGGTGATCTTATTCGAGTGATCGCAAGTATTGGCATAAGTCTATCGAAAGGGATGGCGAGATGGCAAAGATCGTAGGCTCGTACTCAAACGATGCTTTGAAAGGCTCGGAGGAAACCGACTACATCTGGGGCTTGCCCGGCAGCGATACGATCGATGGGGGCGGCGGCGACGATTTTGTCGATGGTGGGGCTGAAAGCGACACCCTGACAAGTTCGAACGGCTACGATCGCCTCGACGGCGGTGCCGGTGATGACCAGATCGTTCTCACCGGGACCGGCGGCGCAGTTACCGGAGGCAGCGGCTATGACGGCCTTGTCGTCGACTTCTCGCAAAGCGCAGACCGGATGGTCTTCAACGGTGCCAGCGGCCATGGCTATGTTGGCGACCCGAGCGCCACAAACCGGCACATCTTCTTCCACGATATCGAGTGGCTGCGCCTGCTCGCCGGCAGTGGTGACGACCGGATCACCGGAACTGCCAGGGGCGATCGGATTTCGACCGGTGCCGGCAACGACGTCGTCAATGCGGGCGCGGGACAGGACATCATCACCAATACGGGTGGTCACGACCGTATCGACGGCGGTGATGGAAATGACCGCTTCGTGCTTGTCGGGACGGGCAGCACCGTTTTCGGCGGTGCCGGAGACGATACGCTGGCCGTCGACCTCTCGGCGTCAGCCGCTCCGGTCGTGTTCAACCTGGAGAATGGTCACGGCATCATCGGATACGGGACGCAGGAGGAGCGGCATCTCTTCATCCAGTATCAGGATGTCGAGCGGATTGTGCTGACGACGGGACGCGGAAGCGATCATATTACGGGTAGCGCACTTGGCGACGTTATCGAGACGGCTGGCGGCAACGATTTCGTCGACGCCGGCGCGGGCGATGACATGATCACCGACGGGCTCGGTGCCAACCGTCTTTTTGGCGGCGACGGCCGCGACCAGATCGTCTCGACACTCTACTCCGCCGAGATCGATGGCGGCGCCGGCCAGGACTGGCTCTATATCAAGGAGACGCAGAGCACGAGCGACCTCACCGTCGATTTCGCTGCCGGTGAGGCCTCGACCGGCACGGTGTTGCGCGGCATAGAGGAGGCAAGCCTCGCGCTTGGCAGCGGCAACGATCGGGTCATCGCGGGTGATCTTACCTATCTCGTGGTCGATGCCGGCGCGGGAAACGATCATCTCGAAGGCGGTGCCGGGCGTGACCGGTTCGATGGCGAGGAGGGCAACGACTACATCGATGCCGGCGTCGGAGACGACATGATAGAGACGGGCGCTGGCGATGACGTGGCTTTTGGCGGCGACGGCAGGGATACGCTTGCCAATGACGGCGGCAGCGACGTGCTCGATGGCGGCGCCGGCGATGACTGGCTGCAGGACACCTTTCCCGGCAGCGGCACCCTTGGCGTCGCGTCGATTCTGCGCGGCGGCGCGGGCAACGACACGATCAATGCCCGTTACCTCGGAGAGGTCGATGGCGGCGAAGGCCGGGATCTGTTGAACCTCAACTATGGCGGCTTGCCGCAGGCAACCGACTTCGACGCGACACGCGGCGCAACACACACCGGCTTGGCCTTCACCAATGTTGAGTACTTCAACGTCTCATCCGGGCGCTACGACGACGTGCTGCGCGGCGGCGACGACAATGACACCCTCTATTCGTCGAGCGGCAACGATATCCTCGATGGGCGTGGTGGGGACGACACGCTGAGGGGCGCCTCGGAAAACGACCAGCTTTTCGGCGGCGACGGTGCGGATTTTCTCGACGGCGGCTCGCAGGACGACCTGTTGAGTGGCGGCAATGGCGCCGACCTGTTGAAGGGCGACAGCGGCGCCGACACGTTTCTGTGGTCGTCGGAAACCTCCGGCCAGGCGGGCCTCGATCACATTCTCGATTTCGTTGGCAGGCAGGGCGATCGGATCGCCTTTTCCGAAGAGGCCCAGGACGCCACAGGCATTCACAGCTATGCCGATTTTCTTGCCGCCGCCAGCGATACGACCGACGGCTTGTTCATCGCCTTCAACGGCTCCGATGTCGAAGGCATTCTGATTGAGCATGTTTCGCTCTCGGCTCTCATGGAAGGCGATGTCGTCTTCGGCCTCGGCTGACGGCACGCTAGGCCTCAGCTTTCCGGGGGCCCGCATTCGCCTGCAGCCGCGGCTTCGTTGGCCACCGTGGTCAGGCGTCCATCGATGGGATGACGCCGCCGGTCCATACGCCGTGTCGAGGTCGTGGATGACCGCGAGGAGCCGGGATGCCATGGTTCGCCGATCACGACATTGTTGCCGCCCGCGGCCCTGCCTGCAAGCCAGCATCGGAGCGCAAACATGGTTCTGCGATCCACAATCTCCCTGGCAGAAAGGAACCGTCGAAAACACCAACAGACGGGCCAGGAAATGGCTATCGAGAGAGGTCGATCCCCTGTCGCTCAGCGACTGCGATCTAACCGATATCTGCAATCATCTGAACGCAACACCGCGCAAATGCCTCGGCTACAAAACACCCGCCGAGGTCTTCCGCCAGAAACGCTCACGCAGATCAGGCGCACCCGTCAGCCTCTCAAAGCGCGCAGGTCGCGGTTCAGCGTGAACGCAAAGCGCATTGAACTATTGCCCAATGCGACGCTCCTGCATTTCTTCGCCCACAAAGCAATTGTAGTCTGCTCGGTAGTCGACGCGTTGCAACAGTGGCTCGAACCGCTGCAGCTCGCTCACGTTCGGTCCAAGTATCTCGACAATGAGCTTGCTGAGAATAGCCTCCGCAAAATCGCCAGGATCTGAGACTTTCAACAGAAAGGCCCCATCTCCACCGATCACACAATTCTCATAATAAGCGTCGAGGTCCGGAATCGATGCGGAATCCTGACGCGTCAACATGATGGGCAGTCCATCGATCACGATGCCTTGGGCGACAGTCGAATTACGGGCAACGGGTACCGGCACCCCGGAGTTGTTCGGCCCATCTCCCGATATGTCAACCACGCGTCGCATTCCCTGGAACGGGCTAGCTAAGAAGAGGTTTCGTGAAAACGCCAGCGTGTTGGAAATCGAGGTGAACGATATCCTCCTCATCGGTTGCTGGCGCAGAGCATCGGCGAATTGGCCCGCAGTGCTGGGGCCATCGATCAGCGTCCAAGGCATGATCTGGACAGCAGAGCCACCCCACTCAACGTATGTCACGGCGATTTTGCCGATAGACCCGTCCTCTATTGCATTGACGAGTTCGGGCTGGAGAAATGCATTCACATAGCCTTGACGTTGCGCACGCTGTTCGTCGATCTCCATTGAGTAGGAGACATCGACGGCAAGAACCAACTCAAGATCAACGTCAAATTGAGAAAGCTGAGCGGGCGTGCTGCCCCCCAGAAGGCCAAAGCAGACAATAAGCGCACATTGCGGTTTCATCGCGATCGGAAGCCCAGTGCACGATCATACTACGCCCGTTCAGCGAGCTCGCAATACAGGGATGCTAACTCAGATTCAGCACCTGTCCGCTCTTGGCGCACCCACCCATTCCAGACGAAAAGTGGCTGGCCGATGGACCGGCCGCCCTTCGGAAAGCCAACTGTGAACCCCTCGCCTTGAAGGGTTCGAACCGCCGACCTCGCTATGCCTGCCAGCAGAGTCCATGAACCCCAAGATTGGGGAACCACACGACAACTCGATCACCATCTCCAGCAGTGCACAGTTCTTCTGTGCCGCGACACCCTCGCTCTCCCGATTCAGGGTGCCAGTTCACTGTCGCGGGCGTTGCGCCGGATAGTCTGGGGCGGCTGTCCGAGTGCCCGCAGAAAAGCCCGGCGCATGCGATCGCTATCGGCGAAGCCGGTTTCCTCCGCGATCACATCCATGGAGTGGCGGCCTTGTTCCATCAGCAGCCGCGCCGCCTCGACGCGCAGGTTCTCCACCGCCTTGGCCGGCGACTGCCCCGTCTCTGACCGGAAGGCGCGGCTGAACTGGCGCGCGCTCAAGCCCGCCGCATCCGCCAGTTCGTCCACCGACAGAACGCTGCGCAGATTGGCCTTGGCATAGTTGACCGATTTCTGGATCCGGTCCGACTTCGGGTCCAGTTCGAGCAACGCCGAGAACTGCGATTGGCCGCCGGCCCTGCGGTGGTAGACCACGAGCTTGCGTGCGACCGAGCGAGCAACGTCCTGACCATGGTCCTTCTCGACCATGGCGAGAGCCAGGTCGATGCTCGCGGTCATTCCCGCCGACGTCCATACGGAGCCATCGACGATGAAGATGCGATCCTCCTCGACCTTGACGGCCGGGAACCGCTCCCGGAGCTGGCGCGCAAAAAGCCAATGCGTCGTCGCACGGCGCCCATCCAGCAGCCCGGATTCTGCAAGAATGAAGGCGGCGGTACAGGGGCCAGCCAGCCGACGCGCAGTTTGCAGGGAATGGCGCGCGAACTCGATCAGGCCCGGTGTCATCGGCTCGATCGTCGTGCCGGCTCCAAACATCACGGTGTCGTAGGTCGTATCGTCGAAGGCTTTCGTGATGACACCAAAGCCTGCCGACGACTTGATCTCTCCGCCGGCTTCGGAAAGCAACGTTATCTCGTAAGCCGGCTCTCCAAGCTGAATGTTGGCCATCTCGAAGGCAGTGACCGCTGCAAAACCAAGGAGCTGGAATCCTGGAAACACGACGTAACCGATCTTGTGCATGGCACACCACCTTTTGTCTGAAACCGCCGCTTATATCACATTTGCGCCATCGCAAGAAGCGCCCTCGTCCGTACGCGAAGTGGATGTTGCATACATTGACGGACACCAGCAGCGGATCTTCGACGACGCTATCATCCGTGCCCCGCAAGAAGGCGCGGCGCTTCGTCGGGAACCGGATGCCGTCCGCCTCATCGTAGTCGTAGACGCCCTGCGACAAGATGCAGACGGGTACGCAATCCGGTTTTCGGTGGATTGCGTACCCGAATACGGCCTCGCGGAGGGTTACAACGGTAGCGGCTTGCCGGCCTGCTCCTGTACGATGTAGTCGGCGTACCAGTCCGGCCAGTTCTCATCATGCTTGCCGCCGGTTCGCTTTTCGTGCTCGCCGTGGGCGGCTGCCGCGCGCCGTAGCGCGCCTGCGAGTTCGCTCGACGAGGTGAATGTCGTGATGTCCGTGTCCACGCGTCCAGGCAATCGTTCGGTGACCTCCTGGAGCAGCCAGCCGTTGCCGTCCGGATCGGCGAACGAGGCGGAGGAGCGGTAGCTGCGCCGTTCCGGATCCCTGCCGCTGATTGGCGGCTGCCCAGGACCGGCGCGGTGGATGATCTCGCTCACGTCGGCGCCGCGACCGATGAGTTCGGCGCGGGCAGCTTCGATATCCGAGACGACGAGATACAGCCCGCGTGCCGATCCGGGTGCCGCCGACGTCAGCCCTGTGCCGAAGTGGATCGAGCTCGGTGATCCCGGCGGTGTGAACTGTACGACCCGGAATGTGTCACCGACCGCGAAGTCGGCGTCGAGCCTCCAACCCAGGCCGTCATAAAAGCGTTTTGCGCGGTCAACGTCCGAAACAGGGATAACAACGACCTCAAGTTTGAGGTCGACCGTTTGCCCCTTGGGGGTTTTGGTTGCGATGGTCATGGCTTTTTCCTAGTGGTTGGGAAGGCGGCGCGCTATTGGCGCCCCTTCTTTCTCAAATCGACTAACGCAGCGACCTGAAGGAGACTCGCAACTCTTCAGTGAAGACTTCCGGCTGTTCCCAGGCCGCAAAGTGCCCGCCCTTGGGCAGCCGATTGTAGTGGATCAGCTTCGGAAAGGCTTTCTCAGTCCAACTGCGGGGGGCGGTGTAGATTTCGTCAGGAAAAGCGCTTACCGCGACCGGGATGGTCACGCCCTTGGGCGCGAAGAAAGCGAGCTTGCTTTCCCAGAAGAGACGACCCGAAGACAGCCCCGTGTTCGTCAGCCAGTAGAGCGTGATGTTGTCGAGGATGTCATCGCGCGTCAGCCCTTCATTAGCCCCGTCAAAGACGCGGCCGATCAGCTTCTGGCTCTCCGGATCATGATCAATCATCCATGCGGCAAGGGCGATGGGTGAATCGTCCAGGCCGTAGAGTGTCTGTGGCCGGGCTCCCATTTCCAACGCGTAGCCGACACGATGCTTGTAGAAGAAATCGAGCTGCTTCCACGCATACTCCTCGTCGGCCGTCAGGCCCGTCGGCTGCGGACCGCCGGCCAGCGCCGCGGAAATGTTATCGGGAAGCGTGCCGGGCATGTTGGTGTGGATGCCAAGCAGCCCTTCAGGCTTCTGTAGCGCCATCTGCTCATTAACTGCGTCACCCCAGTCGCCGCCCTGCGCGACATATTTCTTGTAACCCAGGCGGTCCATCAGAACGGCCCAGGCCCGTGCGATACGCTGCGGATCCCAGCCGAGCTCGGTGGGCTTGCCGGAAAAGCCGTACCCGGGGATTGACGGAATTATGACATCAAACGCATCGGCTGCGGTACCGCCGTGCGCTGTCGGATTGGTCAACGGATCGATGATCTTCAGCTGCTCGATGATCGAGCCGGGCCAACCATGTGTAATGATAACCGGCAGCGCGTTCGGGTGCTTCGACTTCACCTGAATGAAGTGGATATCGACGCCGTCGATGTTCGTCACGAACTGAGGCAAGGCGTTCAACCTCGCCTCGACCTTTCGCCAGTCGTGCTGGTTGGCCCAATAGTCGGCAAGCTTCCGCATCGTGGCCAGTCGCACGCCCTGCGTATCGTCCGTGACCAGCTCCTGATCGGGCCACTTGGTTGCGACGATGCGCCGTTTGAGATCGGCAAGGGCCTCGTCGGCTGCACGGAACTGGAATGGACGAATGGTTTCGTCGACAGCCGGCTGGGCATCGGACGCACCGTTTACGGAAGCCTGCGCAACCTGGATGCCGCTGCGCGCGGGAGAACTCGTTTCGGCGTGAGCCACGACCGCGGGAAGAAAAATTGCGATCGTTCCAGCGAGTGCATAGGCGGCAAGGCGATTGCGCTTGCCAATTATCGAATAGGATCTCGACATGATCATTCTCCTTGTTTCGAGGATCGGCGAGACGCCGCCGACATAGGCGTGCATTTCAGTGGGTCGCTGAAGACCGGAATTACCCTGCGGCTCGATATCGGGCAGCAGGCGCGCTGAGCGAAAGGTTCGGCATGAGCTTTTGCCGCGCTGCTTCGTAAGCCTCCCAATCGCGTGCGTCCGGAAGCGCCGGAATGGTGACCAACTCGCCGAGGTCAAAGCCTGCAAGCGAGGCATCCACCATATCCTCGGCGGACATGACGATCTCGGTCGGCACATGTTCCAGGGGCGTCCCGGCGATGCCCCAGAAATCGGTCGCCGTGGCACCCGGAAGAACGGCCTGGACGCGGATATTGTTGTCGGCAAGCTCCTTCTGGAGCGACAGGGTGAAGGCCAGCACGAAGGCTTTGCTCCCGCCATACACACCATTCAGCAGCTCCGGTGCGATACCGACGATCGAGGCGATGTTGATGATCGCGCCGGTGCCACGCTTCACGAAGCCGGGCACCGCAGCATAGGTCAACCGCGTCAGCGCATTGACGTTCAGCGTGATCAGCTCTTCCATCTTGTCGATATCGGACGCCAACAGCGGGGCGGTCGCACCGACGCCGGCATTGTTGACCAGCGTGGTTATGCTGGCATCGGTATGTAGCACTTGCTCTACGCGACCGAGATCGTCCTTGTTACCGAGGTCCGCTCCGATCACTTCGACAGCGCGACCTGTCTCGTCGGTGAGCCGCTTGGCGAGCGCATTGAGACGCGCCTTGTTGCGGGCCACGAGGATCAGGTCATGGCCCCGGCGCGCCAGCCGATCGGCGTAAATCGCGCCGATACCAGAAGAAGCGCCGGTAATCAGTGCGGTATCCTTCGAATTCCCAGTCATGACAATCTCCATCAGGTTGAATTTCCAGCCCTGATGTTAAGACGAAGCCTGCCCGTCTCAAATGTCGTATATCCGTCAATTTAGGACGCACGCCCAGCGCCCGACTCGAACACGAGGCGCGTTCAGCGCGCCGGCACGAAGGATGGCGGTCGGCTCGCTTGAACTCTTTCAGCGCAAGCGCGACGCAGCAGACGACATCTTGTCGTCTGACTGCTTCACGGGGCCGTCTTCGACGATCTCGACCAGCGTTATGATCCGATTAGCCGGCGGACAGGCTTGGCACGTGGGCGCCGGCGGGGCCCCGGTGGCACGCGCCGGACCGCAACTAGGCCTGCAGAAACGTCAGCAGCGTCATGGTAGCACAGCCGGACGAAGCCGGGTTCTGACCGATAACCAGCCGACCGTCCATGACGGTAAAATCGGCCCATTCGCCAGCTTTTTCATAATGGCCGCCCAGACGTTTCAGTTCGTCCTCGACGAGGAAGGGCCTCGTGACCAACAAATCCTCGCTTCGGTCCACTCACAGTACAGGCTGTCCTATCCGCAGGTGTAGCCTTCCCTCTCCCTTAATCCGATCGACCGCCAACATCCGTCAACATAGACTCCGCCACGTGACACGTCTCAATCACGCAAAACAGGAGCACATCATGTCGCAGGCAGAGCTGGTCGCCTGGTATGACCTGCACCGCTCGAAGGCGACGCCGAAAAACGACTGGAGCTGTTGGCCATGGCCTCGGATGAGGCCACCCCGCGCGCCTGCGCGCTGCTGTGTCAGAATGCCCTCGCCGTCCTGCGGGTAGCGACGCTCATTGGTACCTTCTTGCGCGACGGCGTCGGCTTCTGGCTGGTGACGGGTTTGTGCGCAACCCCTATGGCTGCGGCTCGCATCCGTTGGCCGCTTCGGGCCGATACTGTTGAAAAACTCGGTATTGCCGGTACTTGGGACGCGTGATTCAATCCTCTGAGTGATTTGCAGGGGATCAGGTGAAT
>NZ_LMCO01000014.1:0-153098 GCF_001424825.1 Ensifer sp. Root31
CTGCTTCAGCCGATAACGAATGGGTTTGCGATCTCTTTGGCTGTCGAGAGCCAGATGGCTTTGGTCTGGAGATATTCGTAGATCCCGGCGACGCCGTTCTCACGTCCGATGCCACTTTTCTTGTAGCCACCGAAAGGCGTGGTGTAGGAGATGTCGCGATAGGTGTTGACCCAGACGCTTCCGGCCTCGAGGCGCTCGGACATTTTCAGGGCGAGTCGCATGTCTGAGGTCCAGACCCCAGCACCAAGGCCAAATTCGCTGTCATTGGCGATGGCGAGAGCCTCTTCGGGCTCATCGAATGGGATAGCCGCAAGGACCGGACCGAACACCTCTTCCCGGGCGATGCGCATATCGTTGTTCACGCCGGCAAAGATGGTCGGCTCGATAAAGAAGCCGGTGGCGCATTCTTCCTGATCAGGGCGCTTGCCCCCCAGGATGAGCTCAGCGCCCTCCTGGCGAGCGATGTCGATATAACCCAGCACCTTTTCGAATTGCATGCTGTTGGCGATCGGCCCGATCTGGGTCTCCAGTTTGCGCGGATCCCCCACACGCGCGGTTTTCGTGAAAGCGGTGAGCTTCTCCAGGAATTGGTCGTGGACCGAGCGATGCAGGAGCAGACGGGAACCCGCGATGCAGGTCTGACCCACCGCACCGAATATTCCACCCACGACACCGCGCACCGCGTTGTCCAGATCGGCATCGCCAAAGACGATATTGGGGGATTTTCCGCCCAATTCGAGGCTGACGCGCTTCACATCCTTCCCGGCCAGCGAATAGAGGTGCGCGCCGGTCTTCGTCGAGCCGGTGAAGCCCAGGTGACGGGTCAGTGGATGCGTCACCAAGGGCTCGCCCACCTCAGGGCCGTAGCCAGTGACGACGTTGATTACACCGGTCGGAAAGCCCGCCTTCTCGACCAGCTCCATCAACTTGAGTGCGGTGGCCGATGTGAATTCGGCGGGCTTCATCACCAGCGTGTTGCCCGCCGCCAATGCGGGGGCTGCCTTAAGGGAGAATAGCAGCAGCGGTGCGTTCCACGGCACGATGCCGACGCAGACCCCGAGAGGCTCGTGGCGCGAGAAGCTAAGCGCAGGCTTGTCGCAGGGATGGACCGTACCCTCGATCTTGTCGGCGTAGCCGGCATAGTAGTGGTACCATCGTGGAATGTAGCGGATCTGATGCCTCATCTCCTCGAGCAGTCGGCCGTTGTCGCGCACCTCGATGTCAGCAAGGGCGTCGGCATGCTCCTCGATGAGCACGGCGAACCTTTGGATGATGCGACCACGTTCGCTCGGGTGCATCCTGCCCCAGGGACCTTCGGTGAAGGCTCGGTGAGCCGCCCGGACAGCGCGATCCGCATCCTCCTGGTTACCGCGCGGGATTAAAGCCCAGGGCTTTCCCGTGAACGGATCCACCGTCTCGATATATTCCCCTGAGGTTGGGGCGACCCATTGGCCGTCGATATACATGGACAGTTTTGGCAGACTTTGCGTGGACATGCTCTCTCCTCCTGGCAGCTGAGGCGCGGCTTCAGCTGCATATCGATATCCATATTGATTTAAAGTGACATTCTTATTCTCTGTCAAGAATAGAATTACAGAGCCGCAAAAATTGCAGCCTGGCGCCAACTCTGGCTATTTTTACGGCTTTCGCCTACTTTTAGGGCATATTCAGGCAAAATTGACACTCAAGTCACAATCCCACTTGCCATCAGAGCAAAGATGGTGTGTTTTTAACCTAGCAATAATGATATCACTTTGGAGAAACCAGTGGCAGCAGACCAGCCCCTATACGAGCAGATCAAAAGCGCGATCGATCGNATGGTGTGTTTTTAACCTAGCAATAATGATATCACTTTGGAGAAACCAGTGGCAGCAGACCAGCCCCTATACGAGCAGATCAAAAGCGCGATCGATCGGAGAAAATCGGAGGGTCAGGTGAATTTGCGTGGGGAGAGCTAGCAATGGAGAATCAGGCACCCAAACTCCTAGCCTCAGCTTTGATGGGAACCGCACAGATGCATGGCGGCGCTGGCCCAACCATGGCGGAACCTAGCCAACCATAGCCAAGGCGGCGCAACGAAATACGGGTCAAGATTTTCGTGTCCGGGAAGGCCCTGCCGGATCTGATCTCATCAGAAGGCGCCCTGCTCCGTGTACTCTCCATCGCTCGCGCTGGACAGACAGGGTCTCGGGTATGCAACGTCTTCTGGTCGAGCCGAATCTTGCGAGGCTTGCCCTTCACCGTCGTCGCGCCACGGCGGCGGCCGCCTCGTTTGAGGTCAAGGCCATAAAATGACTGTCGGCGGATCCGGATTGGGGACGTGGTCGGACGCTACCGGCTTGCGGCTTGCCTCGTCGAAAACGAGCACGGCAGATCGGCCCTTGTCGTCGGCCTTCGGCTCCAGGGTTCGAGGTGAACAAATTTGAATCCCACATCGTACACTCAAAGGAATGCCCGTGGCGGGCCTCTAAATTTAATCGGCGGAAAGCAGAATAAGGGTAGTGACCGACTACCACTACTTCCGAGGCCCGCGCTGGAAGTGCCTTTTCTTCGGGCGAACCTATCGGTAGCCGTGCCGCTGGGCGGACCAATCCGCTCCAGGAGTATGGCCATTTGCCTCGTTAACGGAAGAGTTGCATCACGTTTTCGGCGTTGTGGTTTGCGATAGACAAGGACTGGATCGCCAACTGCTGTTGCGTCTGGATCGCCTTAAGCCTTGTCGATGCCTCGTTCATATCAGCGTCGACGAGACGACCGACCCCCCTGTCGATGCTCGTCATCATCTTCGCGGTGAACTCGGTCTGCAGTTCGATGCGCTTCTGAAGTGCGCCGAGGGAAGCGCCGCCATCTACGGCGTCTCGCGACATGTTTTCGATCGCAAGTATATACAGGTCCAAGCTTGCGGAACCCGTGATGTCGATTTCCAGAAAGTCGACGCCAATCGGTGTGACGTTTCCCGAAACATTGGAAAACGTGAAGTTCGACAGTGAACCTTTTTCGGGATGGATCGTCGTGTCGACGGAAATTGATACGGCATTAGCCGACCCACTGAAGTTCAGCCCAATTCCACCGACCTTGTATTCGATGATCCTTGCCATCTCGATGCCGGACACGACTATACCATCTGCGGTTCCAAGAGCAGCATCGACATCCGCCTTATCAATGGTGAAGGACTGAGGCACACCGCCATTGACCGCGACGTCAAAGGATATGCTGTCCGTTTCCGACAGCAGAAATGGATCGGTGAAATCCATGGATGTCACCGCGTAATCCGTTCCATAAGAATCTGTTGATGAACCTTCGAGGCCAAGCGCGCCGCCGCTTGGAAGTGTGGAGACAATGTTGGCGAATGCAACATTGTTTACGCTCTCACCGGGAATGCCACCCGACCAGATCGTCACGTAGCCTGCATCTGAATTGATATGCCCCCCGCTCGATACCTGTGCCGGAATGCCAAGTTCCTCGAACTTCTTCCACAGCACGGTCTGAAACCTCTCCGGCCGACCGACCTCTCCGTTGGTTACGCCCAGTGCTGAGTTGACAAAGTCATAATCGATGGTGACAGGGAAAGTCGCGCCTGGAGAGCCTCCATACGAATCCAAAACTAACTCGAAGCTTACAGAGTCCGTTGGGGAGAATGTGACGCTTCCAGGAAAGCTAAATCTGAAGCCCATAGAACCGGATGCTTTGGGTGGGTTGGGAGCCAAGCCACCCAAGGAGAAAGCGGCAGCAGGGTTAGACTGTAAAATTCCGCCACCGTTTGCATCAAACAGAGAGATACGCGTCAGGTCGACATCTGTTGTGTGGAGTGAGACCGACCCATTGGCATCCCTTACGAACGAAGAGACAACAGGGCGAATTGGCGACGGCCCGTAGTCAACATCGGACATATCCGTATTCAACCAGTTCTGACCGTTGAAACTGGCTGAAGTCGCGATGCTGTGAACCTGATCCTTGAGTTGTTCCAGCTCCGTCTGGATTTTGGCCTTGTCGATGCCACCTTCTTTGGCGGCTACGAGCTTGGCCTTGAATTCGGCGAGCACGTCTATGACGGCCGACATCCCGGCGTATGCAGTGTCGACCTTGGCCGCTCCCAATCCGAGAGCGTCTGATACGGCTGATATCGCCATGCGGTCGGAGCGCATGGTGGTCGATATCGACCAGTATGCGGCGTTGTCGGCCGAAACCTGGACACGCATGCCCGATGAAACCATTCGTTGAGTTAGGTCTAAATTAGAGGATATCAAACGGAGAGTCTGGAGCGCAGAAATTGCGGCCCTATTCGTGAGAATCGAAGTCATGGGATGCTCGAACTTGAAGGTTTTTTGCTCATCATGAGTGAAGATTTATGAACTGATACAATCATTTACTAAGTTAACGTGGAGTTAACGCGACGCCACGTTTGTTACTACGGCTGCAACTTTTAATAGTTCCGATGAACTTTGGCGAACGACATGCTCAAGTTGCCCGGTTCGTCTGGCATTAGGGCGGCAGGACATCGCTAAACCGCTCTCGAATATCTGTCTGCCGCGGAACACGGCATTGCAAGAGCCTTACGCGTCCACCGGAGAGGGGAAGGTCCGCAGCGTGGCTGCAATAGCGACTTCGAACCGTCCGAGCTGTTCGTCCACGTGCCGGACTCGCTGCTGTAGCGTCGGCTCGGGGAAGCGGGATGCAGGTCTCGTCGTCAATGTGAGTGATGTGTTCGGCGACGAGGCCTGCGGGAACCAAATCCGAGGGGCGAAACTCGATGCTCATAATGCTGGTTCCTTTTTGGAAACCCAAATCGAAGCATCGTTGGAACAGCATCAAAACTAGGTGGGCGCGCAGGTACGGCGACCGAGATGTCTGCCGGTTAGCTGGAGAGGAATGAGTAAGGAGCGCTTCGCTGCTCCATCCGAGAGTTCGAAGGGAGCGCCGAATTTGGGAAAATCGTCGACGGTCGGGTAAACGAGATACATCTCGCCATCGCCCTGGAGATACTTTGACCATCGGCGAAGAGCTGGTAGAAGTCGGCCTGACTAAGGCCGTGGTTGTTTTCTCGATCGGCGGTCAACCTTTTCCATTTCGCATCGATGATCCATCGACGATCGCCGCTCTTGATCAGGATATCTGGCTTCATCCGGAACCAATCGTCGCCATCCTGTGAGCAAAGATGCAGAGCGCCATGTTGTGGGAGGATCTCGAACGTCCTTGGCGCGGTCATGCGCAACGACGCGAGCACGTACCGCTCGAAGAGCCGCTCCATCGGAAATAGCATGCTGAACCCTTGATAACCGCGCAACCGCGAACGGCAGCCTGTGCATACCCAACGCCGAAAGTCGGCACCCACATCCTGGCTTTCGGGTATGTCGGAGAAAAGGATTGAAAGCTCGCGCGCGAGACGCCAATTCGCGTTCAATGTCGTTCGGCGCGCGACGTGCTCAATCGCCGACCGAATGAGGCGGTTCTCGGGTCGGTCGAGGGAGAATTGATCATGCGTTATGTGGAAGAAATGCCCGCCGCTCGCGGCGGCCCGAATCTGTCGGGCGACATCCAATCTTCCTCGCAGGAACGGCTCGCGCGTTTGCACCAGTTGGTAGGCCTGCCGCGGGCAGGGTCTCGCAAGTTCCAACGCCCTTTCCAGGAAATGAGCCGCCAGCCATTCGGTCATTGGTAGGTCGAAGGCTTCGATCGAGGCACTACCACCAACCCTTGGTGTCAGGTTCAACGCCTCGGAGATCATTCGGATGAGAAGCCGTCGAGCACGGCCGAGCTCGTCCGCCCCACCGCTATGTTTGGGCAGTATCTCGATGCGCGTGCCACAGGGTGTCTCGAGAACGCCGCCTCACCTTTCCTTCATCGCGCCTGAGGCGACTTCGGCCAGCGGCGAGAACAAATACTCAAGGATGCGACGTTGTCCGGTCTTGATCTCGATGGTCACCGTCATGCCCGGCGCCAGAGGAACCGCTTTGCCGTCGACCAGAATATCGGTTTCGATTGGCTCGATGATCACGGGATAGACCAGGTTCTGGACCCGCTGGGCATTGCTGACCGGAACAGTCGATTGCAGATTGCCGGATGACATTTCCTCAAGCTGGCGAGCGTCCGGTTCGGGGATGGCGTCGGTGGCGACACGGATCACCTTGCCGTGCAGAGTGCCGTATCTGGTGAACGGGAACGCCTCCACCTTGATGACGGCCTCGTCGCTCGCCTCGACAAAGCCGATGTCGCGGTTTGGCAGGTAGGCTTCGATCTCCAGCCTCTGGTCGCTGGGCACGATCCGCATCAGTTCGGTTCCCAGTGTCAGCACCTGGCCGACAGTGGTGATCGCCGATGCCTGGACGACACCGGTTTCCGGGCTGCGGATGGTCATGGCCGACAGCCGCCGGCTCGCCTTGGCCAGTTCCTGCACAGCCTGCTCGGCCTCGCGCATGGATTCGGCCAGCCGCTGCATGTTTTCCGCCTGGAAGGTGCTGAACTGGCTGTCCGCCTCGGACTTCAGCACATCGAGCGCGGTCTTTGCCTCCAGGTGTTCGCCCTTTTGGCTGACCAGATCACGCTCGGCCTCCTGCAGCGTTTCCTGGGCGTCGATCATCGCGGCCTTGGTGCCGGCCTCGACATCGACGAGCCGGCTGCGCATCGACACACGCTGGGACAGGGTGGAAACGAACGTCTGCTGGGCAACGATCGTATGCTCGAGGCGGTCAACTTGAGCGACGCTCTTGCGGTACTGGGCCTTCAGGTTGGCGATCGCGCCGGAGAGCTTTGCCAGTTCGGCGTCGTAGAGCTGCTGCTCACGCTCGACGGTCGAGGCCAGTGTCTCCTTGGGGAAGGCGATCAGCAGAGACGCAGGGCCACTGGCAGTCGCCCACAGATCGCTCTTGGCCCAGGCGGCGACGGTGTCTCGCTGCGCCTGTCGCCTGACGATCTCCGCCTGCAATGCGTCAAGGCGCAGCTTCAGTGCCTGTTCCTCGGCCCGCGCGGTTGTCGGGTCGAGCTCGACAAGCACCTCGCCCTTCTGCACCCGGATGCCGTTGACGGCATTCGCCGTGATTACCCTGCCCGGTTCCTCGGACTGGACGATCTTGACCCGGCCGACCGGCTGGATCTTGCCTTGTGCGGTCGCGACAATGTCGAACTTTCCCAAATAGGCCCAGATCAGTGCAAGTGCTGCGAGCAGACAGATCAGCCAAATCATCGCGGCTCGCACCGGCGACGCCGGTGTTTCCAGGATTTCTATTGCCGCCGGCAGAAACTCGTTGTCGGCGCGGCTGCTTTGCTTCGTGGGGTGGCTTGAAGGACGGCTCATGCCTGGGCCTCCGCAGCCACATCCGACATGCCGTTCTGCAGCCGCCACAGATGGGCGTAGAGACCATCCTTGCGTGCCAGCAACTGGTCGTGATTGCCTACCTCGACAATGCGCCCTTCCGACATGCCGATGATGCGGTTGCAGGCTCGGACGGTCGCCAGCCGGTGAGCAATGATAATCACCGTTCGGCCGCGCACGATCTGGCGCATATTGGCAAGCACGATGCGCTCGCTGTCATAATCCAGCGCGCTGGTTGCCTCGTCGAGGATCAGCATCGGCGGATTGGTCGAGAGTGCCCGGGCGATCGCAATCCGCTGCCTTTGGCCACCGGAGAGATTGGCGCCGCGCTCCTCGATCATCGTCTCGTAGCCGTTCGGCAGTTTGACGATGAACTCGTCGGCGCCCGACAGCCGGGCAAGCTTGATGACGGCTTCCCGCGACATGGCCGGATTGGAAAGGGCGATATTGTCGTGGATGGTTCGATTGAATAGCAGGTTCTCCTGCAACACGACGCCGACATGCGACCGCAACCAGGCGGGATCGACCTGGGCGATATCCTGGCCGTCGACAAAAACCTGGCCGGAATTGGGGATGTAGAACCGTTGCATCAACTTGGTGAGGGTCGACTTGCCGGATCCGGACGGGCCGACGATGCCGATGACCTCGCCCGGCTGAACATCGAGGTCGACGTTCTTCAGAACCTCGGGCCCGTTCGGCGAATAGCGGAAGCTCACATGCTTGAAGGAAATCCCACCGCGCGGTTTTGGCAGCGCAACAGGCTGGGCCGGTCGCGGCTCGGACGGCGCATTGAGGATATCGGCAAGGCGCGACACCGAGATCTGCACCTGCTGGAAATCCTGCCAGAGCTGCGACAGACGCAGGATCGGTTGTGCCACCTGGCCGGAGATCATGTTGAACGCCACCAGGGCGCCGACACTCAAGCTGCCGTCGATCACGGCTTGGGCGCCGAAGAGAAGCAGGGCAGCGCTCGTCAGCTTGCTGACATACTGGATGGCATTCTGCCCCTTGGCGGCGAGCATGGTTGCAGCAAAGGACGAACGCACATAGGCGGCCAGCCGCTCTTCCCACTGCGAAGCGACGACTGGCTCGATCGCCGATGCCTTCAACGTCTGCATGCCGACGACGGATTCGACCAGGAGCTGCTGGCTAAAGGCGCTGCGGTCGAACTTCTCGTCGATGCGCTCTCGCAGGAACGGCCTGATGAGAAATCCGATGGCGATATAGAAGGGAATGGAGGCAACGACGATCCAGGCGAGCGTCGTAGAATAGGCAAACAAGACGGCGATGAAGATGAAGGCAAAGATGAAGTCGAGGCCGCTGAACAGCCCCTGCCCCGTCAGGAACTCCCGGATCGTCTCCAGTTCACGCATGCGCGCCACGGTCTGGCCGGCTGCCCGCGTCTCAAAATAGTTGAGCGGCAGATTGAGCAGATGCCGGAACAGCCGCCGTCCGAGTTCGACATCGATGCGGCTCGTCGTATGCGTCAGGGCATAGGTGCGCAAATACTGCAGCACTACGTCGAACAGGCCGATGACTACCAGCCCGATGACGAGAACCGTCAAGGTCGAATAGCTGCGGTGGGCGAGAACCTTGTCGACGACCACCTGAAAGAACATCGGCGTCACCAGCGCGAACAGCTGGATGAACAGGCTGGCGATCAGCACATGGCCGAGTGACCGGCGATAGCGCCAGATCGACGGCAGGAACCAGCGAAAGCCGAACCCAGTCGCCGATGCCCCTGCCCCCAAAAACTTGCGTTGCAGCAGGATGACGTTTCCGCCGGTCAGCCGTAGCAACTCCGCAGCATCGACTTCGCGCGTTTCCATTGTCTCGGGATTGACAAGACGCAGGCCCCCGGTCGACGTCGCCCCGGCGAAGATCGCGAAGCCGCCGTCGGCGAGACAGGCGATCGCCGGCGTCGGAAGCCCGGAGAGCCGGGGCGACGAGACGGCGGACACGAGCCGCGCTTTGAGACCAACGAGTTTGGCGGCGCGCAACAGGTCATCAACCGCCGCCGGTTTACCGAGCGCGAGTTGCTTGGCGATGACTTCAGCTTGGGCGGCAATGCGATAGTAGCCGGCAACGAGGCAGAGTGCTTTCAATCCGGGATCGATTTCAAACGCTTCGGACTCCGAAACGAAGGGATGGTGGGGGCCGACAGGCGCGTTGTCCATGAATGGTTGGCTTTGGTTGAAGCTTGATGGAGAATGACACCGCCTGCCGATGCACATAGTGTCGGCAGGCGGTGTCACCAATTGGAGGCTGCGTCAGGCGATCCCAACCTCGAAGCGGGAGGGACGAGAGGCAACCTTCGCATCACCGACGAGCGCACGCGATCCGTCGCCCTTGAGGTAGCTGCTTGTGCCTGTGATCGCCGAACCGTCGGAGAACTCGCGAGCCCCTTCAGAGGATGGCACAAGGTCGATCAAGCTGATGTCGGCCTCCGCCAGCGTACGGAGTTCGCCGGCATCGGCATTCCCGTTCTGGTTGGCATCCCGCCACACTCGGAACTCGCTCCACCGTGCGTCACCAGTATCGAGCAGGTTGTTGTGGTTGGTGTCAAATACCAGCCGCAATGCTTCCAGGTCGGTGATGTCGGCCTGCTCTTCAGCAAGTTCGTCTGGCGTTTTCCACATTGTGAAGGCCAGTTCCTTCGCCTGATTGATCAAGCCATCAGGACCTGCCCCACCTTCAGCGGCAACGTCGATCGTCAACCAGCCATCATCCGGGCCGACCCACCCCGTGCCATCGGCGATACCATCGCCGTCCCAATCGAACCGTGGGCCGTTTCCGGCTTCGAACTCAGCCGGCGAGAACATCCGAAGATCGATGTGGTCGTCGCCGTTGAGGTCGAGCGCGACGGGCTTTCTCAGTCCTGTACCAAAACGGTTAGCGACGTACTGTGGATACTTACTGAGGACGGTTCGATCATCGTGCACGTATCCTATCATCCGGAGATTGGCCGCGGTCGCCCCCCTATACGGGCTCTCGTTGTCGGCTTGGATCGCGTTGTACGTGCTCCGGGCGTAAGATCGCATCGTTGCAATCCTGTCGAGCTGCAGATTTGCAAACAATGGCTCGTTGAGCGCAGCCAGGTCCGATTGCGCCCGTGCATCAAACCGTTGATATCCGGCGTGCGGCGAGCGCCCCTCTGCGTAGCCCGAGCCGCGCCAGTGCTCAAACGGATTCAGGCCACCGTTTTTGATGTCCACGTTCTGCTGAAGATAGAAGTTGCCATCAAAATAGGCATTGGGCCTACGCCCTTCCTTCCAGCCGAACTGATTGTAGTGCTCGATCGCCGGGGCATGCCAACCGGCGGCGATATCTGGGTTCATAGCAAGATAATAGTTCGCGTCGAACGTGGCGATCTGCCGCGCGGTCCCTTGGCCGTTGTAGCGGGTTTCCTCGACGGAGCCATCATCCCGCTTCTGGAACTGCGCCGTGACCTGCCCTGCGGCGTTGATGTACTGCTCCAGCGACGACCACGGCTGGCTGTTGCTCACATCCCAGAATTTTGCGAAACGCGAGTTGTCGCTCTGGTAGGCGGCCGTTGTGGTCACCGTCCCCGCGGCGTTCTTGACCTCGACGAACTTCGACCACGGTTGATTGTTGTAGACGTTGAACGTCGTTGTTTCCGTGGTCCCATTGTCGAATTCGTTGGCTTGCCACTCAAGTGCACCAGCAGGATTGTAGACTTGCGTGATCTTCATCCAAATCTGCGTGTTCGCTGGATCAAACTGATAGACGTGGTTGGTGCCGTCATCGTTGTAGTTGACCTGGTTCACGAGCCGGCCGCTGCTCTCAAAGGCCTGTTCGTAGCGCAACCAGCCCTGATTGTTTGCAACGTCATAGTTGATCGTATTGCGCGTGCCGTTGTCGTTGGCCTGGTCGACAAAATGGAGCTGGCCGGCTGCGTTATAATGCTGCTTGTACGAAGACCAGGTCTGGACATTTGTCGGATCGAACGTTGCGGCTTCCCTGGTGCCGTTGTCGTAGTAGTTGACCTGATTTAGAAGCCGGCCACTGCCGTCAATGTACTGGTCGTAACGCGACCATCCCTGGTTGTTGTCTACGTCGTAGTGGATGTTGTTGTGTGAACCGTTGTCGTTGGTCTGATCGACGGACGCCAACTGACCCGCCGCGTTGTAGTTTTGTTGGTAAAGCGACCAGGTCTGGGCGTTGGTTGGATCGTAGGAATAGGTGGTGCGTGTGCCGTTGTCATTGAAGTTCGTCTGCACCAGGACACGCCCGCTGCTGTCCTTGTACTGCTCATACCGCGACCAACCTTGGTTGTTGGCGACGTCATAGCTGACCGTGTTGTAAGTGCCGTTGTCGTTGGCTTGGTCGACATAATAGAGCTGGCCAGCGGCATTGAAATAAGACGCACTCGTGGACCACGCGTGCGCGTTGGCGGCATCAAAATGATCGACCTTCTTTGTGCCATCGTCATTGAAGACAGAGGTTTGCGTGGTTCGCCCCTGGGCATCAATCACGTGTTCGCGTCGGCTCCAGGCCTGGTTACCGAATGCATCATACTCCGTCCGGTAAGTAAGAACCCCGGCCGCGCTGAAAACACGCGTTTCATAGTGTTGCCCACCTGAAACGTGGAAATGGAGATCGAACCGCGTTCCATCATCGCGGAACTGCACTTCGAGCGTTTTTACGTTCGCTGTGTCGAACGTTTGCTCCACGCGTGACCAAACATCCTGGTTGTATGGATCGAAGATAGTCGCGTTCGTCCTCCTGCCGGCCGTATCGTAGAAGGTTTTCGTGAGCAGCGCGCCATCGCCAGCGAAATTTTGGACCTCGACGAGCTGGCCGCCCGGCGAACGGTAGTAGGACTCGGTCCTGCCGCCGTTATCCAGGAACTGTTTCTCCAGGATGTTTACGCCCGCGGCATCGAACGTCTGCTCCACCCGCGACCAGACATTCTGGTTGAGCGGATCGAAGAAGACTGCGCTGACCTTCTTTCCTGCCGTATCATGGAAGGATTGCGACAGCAGAGCACCGTCATTGTTGAAGTTATGAATCTCATAAACCTGCCCACCCGGCGATCGATAGTGGAATTCCGATCGACCACCACCGTCCATGAACTGCTTTTCGAGCGTTTTCACGCCAGAAGCGTCGAAGGTCTGTTCCGCATAGAACCACGGGGCTTGGTTGAGTGGGTCATAATGTACAGCGCGCGTCTTCAAGCCATCCGCATTAAAGTAGGTTATCGCTGTCACCTGGCCCGCGGTGATCGTTCGCGCGACAGTTATTTTGCCCGTCAGCGTGTTAAATTCGCGCTGCTCATTGGTTCCGTCATCGTTGATCTGTGCTTCGTTGGACTTCGATCCTGTCTCATCGAAAATCTGTGTAATATTCACCCAGATCTCACGGTTCAATGGATCGAATAGAAACGCATTGAGTCGGGTGCCGTCCGGACGGAAGTTAACACTCCACATTGTATGGCCACTTGCCGCATCGTACCCCGTTTGGCTGGAGTACCCGTCTGGTCGGAAGGTGTGGTCAGAGATTTTGCGCCCAAGCGCGTCGGAAACTATCCTATACGTTGGACGACCGAGGGCGTCTACATCATTTCGCGTTGTCTGTTTGAGCGTGCCGTCTGAGTTGTTTTCGACAATCGTGTGAACAACAGAACCGTCCACCCGTCGCACACTAGTTTCGACGCGATTATCCCTACCATCAGCGTTAGCGTCCTTTTTCAAAATCGTCGTCAAGCCATCGGCGGACACGGTCGACACGCCCTTTGCAACCACGTTTCCGTTGGTTCCATGCTCCGTGAGCCTCGTGACAACCGAGCCGTCGATCTGCGTCTGCGAAACGCCGATGTGTTCGAACACACCGTCACCATCATAATCTGACCGCATCGTTCGGGTCAGGCCATTGCCCGCAATCGTAAGTTCTGTCTTTGCAGCAATCGCCTGGGCCCAGTAGACGTCCCCTTCCCGCAGGTTGCTCGCTGTTCGCGCCGCTGAAGCATTCGTCGTCGTGACGACCGTCACACCGCTGATATCGGTCACCGAGACCTCGTTCACATCGACCGTTCCATCGCCGTCGACGTCGCGCGCAACCGTGCGCGTCCGACCATCGGCACTCGCCTTTAGGACCGTCCTTGACGCAAGCGTGTTGCCTGCGGTCTTTGTGTCAACTGAGAGGTTCTCGTAGCTTCCGTCGGCGTTGAAGCTCTCGGTTAGCATCCGGCGCCGATCGACGACGCCGTCACCGTCCTGATCCCATTCAGTGAACGTCGATCTGCCATCGGCGGCGACCGATATAATCGTCGTATCAGACTTGCTGCCGTTGGCTTTGAGGTTTGTGACTACCGTCTTGCGCGAGCCATCGACAAGATTCGATCGGATTTCAACCTGATCGATCCTTGAGTCACTATTGGCATCACGCTCAATCTCGACTGTGCGTCCGTCACCATGGGTGGTGATCGTTTGCGCCTCGATGGATTCATTTCCGGCATTGCGAATAGATCTGCTCTCGACAGTTGTACCATCTGCGAGAAGCCTCGTGCTTGACTGCAGCGTCCGATCAACATCGCTGCTAACATGGCTGCGCTTCTCCTGAACGGTGACAACCTGACCGTTCGCGCTCTTGGTGATAGTAGAAGACGATTGGAGGGTGCCTGCCTCAAAGTGCTGGATCACCCGTGTGGTTGTGCCATCAGAATTGAGACTTGTCGTGTCGGACGTGCTCTGGTCGATTACGCCGTCGCCATTCAAATCCCACTGCTTGGAAGTCACCAAGCCATTGGCACTCGCTGTCGATGTGTAGCGAGCAGATAGCGACGCGCCTTCATAGTCACTGATTGTATCGGTGGTCGAGCTATCGGCATTAAGCTGGGTCGTACGCGTGCGCGACCGCTCAAATGTGCCATCCGCGTTCAGGTCCCATCGCTCCTGGATCGTCAGGCCGTCCCCAGATCGCTCTACGACAGTCCTTGCCTTAGCGACAGCGTCCGAGCCGTACTCGGTGGTGGTTTCCGTTTTGCTGCCATTTGAATTGAGCATGATCGCGGACCAGTAACGCTGCTCGAACTGCCCGTCGCCGTTTGCATCGAAGTCGGTCGTTTTAACCAGGCCATTGGCGCTAGCCGTAACGGTCCTCCTTGCGCCAATTCCAGCGCCATCAGCCGCCAGGTCATCAAAGGTCGTAACCAGGGCCCCATCAGCTTGGATCAAGCTCTTTGCAACCTGGTCAACGGTCCCATCGCCGTCAATGTCGCGGCTGATCGTGGTCGACCGCTTGTTGCCGCTCACCGAGGTCGTTGTCCTGCTCTCAAGCGAACCGTCGCCCTTATGGAATGTGACGGTATCGACGACACCGCCATCGTCGGAATAGACACGGCTCTCGGCCGCCCTTCTCGAGAGGTTGACCCCGTCGGCACGCCATTCTGTCAGTTTCTCCAGGCCTCCGCGAAGAACCCTCGTGCTCGTGTCGGACAGGCGAGCACCACTTCCATCAAACTCAGTGAAGCGCTCGTCAACCGACCCGTCGGATTGCAGTGTCTTGACATGCTCACTCCACTTATCAGTCGTCCCGTTGCCATCGAAGTCCAGAGTTTGCGTCCTCGACAAGCCGTTCGCCGAAACGGTCGTTGTGAGCCGCGAAGTGAGCTTCCATTTTGGGCCAACGGTAACATAGGTGGACGTCGTATTTGTCGTCGCGCCGTTTGCTTCCACCTGGGAGGCTGTGACGACCTCCGGTTTGCTATTGCCTGTCGTATCGTCCGTGACCTCAACCTTACTGCGGTCAGCCGAGGTGGTTTTCTGGGCCTTGCGAATAAGTTTTCCGGCAGCGTCCGTTGTGCTTACCGTGTTTACCACGGACAAGTCAGTTCCAAACTCTGTAAGTTCCGAGACTATACGTTCCGCGACACCGTTCCCATCCGCATCGATTACAGTCGTTTTGGATAAGCCGTTGGCGCTGACTGTCGTCGTGATCACACCATCGACAGCGCTCGATACGGTGCGCGTTATCGAACCATTTTGATTAATCACTGTGGCGTCAGTGGTCCGAAGATCAACGGTTCCGTCGCCATTGCGATCTTGAGTGCTCTCTTTCGTCAGCCCGTTGCCGCTGATTTTTAGGATCGATTTGGAAAGCAGCGTGCCATCGCCTGCGCGCGCTGATAGGGTCTGAGTTCTGCTTCCATCAGCGTTCAGTTCCGTCTGATCGACAGTCTTAAGGTCGACAACGCCATTGCCGTCGGCGTCGAGTTCGGCAGTCATCGTCAAACCATCAGCACTCTTGGTGGTCGATGTGCTCGAAACCACTGCTGCACCAGCAAAGGAAACAGCAGTGGAACTTTGACTTCCGTCGGCGTGATTAATCACGGTTTGCAGCCGCTCAGATTGCCCGTCACCATCGAGGTCCTCCGACAACGTCGACGTCTTGCGGTCGGCGCTGATGGTCGCTTCACTGCCCGACAGCTTCTGGCCTTGGTTCGCGTGGACACTGATACGTTGGGTGCGGCTTCCGTCCGCATTGACGATTGTCACATCCCTGCTTGAGCGTTCGTATCCGCCATTGCCATCGGAATCGGTAAATACCTCGATCGTCAGCCCATCCGCAGACACTGTTTGGATTGTCGATCCACTCAACTGACCCGCGGAGCCAGAACGCTTCTTCACCTCGGTCCTGCGCGCGCCATTCGCTTGCGCTGTCGTACTCTTCTCGATGAATTCATCGAAGATCCCGTCCCCATCACGATCAATGCTCGTGGAGACATTGGCCCCGTCACTGGAAGCGATGGTCAGCTCCGATCCAATGACCGCGCCAGCGCGGTTGAGGATCTTGGTCGATGTCGTAGTGTTTTGGGCGGTCTTGGATATCTCAACGTTTCGGTCGGCGTAGCCGTCGCCATTGCTATCCTCCAGAAGCGAACGCGTTGATGCATCCGGAGCAATCGTCGTGGTGCTCTTGTATTGGTCTACAGGAGCGGAACGCACTATACTCTCCGTGCGAACGCCATTGTTCACAGAAATGAGTTGAGACGTCCGTTCCTCGAACACACCGTCGCCGTTGCGATCATATTCGACGGTTTCCGTTTGCCCGTCCCGAGCAGTGTTCGCTTTCGATTGAGAGCGCAATGTTCCGTCTTCATTGAAGACCTGGATATTCGTCTGATAAGCAGTGTCGGACACCTCGGTCGTGATAACCTGGCGTCCATCCAAACGGCCGTTGCCATCACTATCGAGTTCGATAGTCTTAAGATTTCCGTTCGCAGATGCAGTCTCAACCCGCTTGCTCAACAGGGTTCCGTTAGCACTCGCATCGGTGAAGGTTGTCGTTCGACTTCCATCCGCATTCACGACCACGGTTTCGCTACGCACGAGATCGACTATCCCGCGTCCGGTCGAATCAATGGTTGTTGTTTTGGAAAGTCCGTCAGCCGCCGCATTGGTGAAAAAGCGCGTCAGAATTGCGCCATTGGCACTGAGCGCTTCCACAGTCGTCGATGTCGACTTGTCGCTGTTGGTGACAAATACCTGACGCTCGTCGGCGACCCCATCGCCGTCTCTGTCCAGCAACGTGGTAACGGTGGATTTGTCGCCGCTTCTGATTGTGGTTGTGCTGCTCGCGAGCGATCCGTCCTTGGCGAAATTCGACACAACTGTCGTTCGAGAGCCATCAGCACCGATCGTCAAGGCGCAGGTTTGGCGCCGGTCATAGGATCCGTTGCCATCTTCGTCAAAGTCAGTTGTCGTGTTGGCCTTGTCAGCGCTCAGGGTCACCCTTTCTCGGAACGCAAGGGCACCGGCCTTGTTGAAGGCAGAGATTTCGGTGGTCGTAGAGCCGTCGGCATTGGCCACCACGCTCCGTGTAACCAAATAACCGGTACTATCCGAGGCGAGGATCGCATCACCGACTTCGCCTTTCGTGCCATCTGTACGTGTAAAGGTGGTCGTTCCGGTAATGGCCGAACCGTCACTGAATACACGGCCGGTACCTGTCGGAGTAAGGTCGATAGACTCGATGCCAAGGTCGCTCAACGACACCAGAGTGTCCCCGACCATGACTTTGAATTCGGCCCAGCGGGCATCGCCTGCGTCGAGTTTGCCATTCTGATTGGTGTCAAAGCCGCTTTTCAGCGCTGCAAGGTCGCCCGTAGCACCGGGAGCCCACTCGGTGAAGACGAACTCTTTACTCTCGGTGATTTTGCCGTCACCGCCCATATCGAGAACGAGCACGCCGGTGCCTTCAGCAGCCCAAGCCGTGCGGCGTTCGTATCCGTCGCCCCCCATCTCGATGAACTTAGAAGACGATGACAGCGGATCGATCGTGAGGCCATTGCCAGTCAAATCGAGAAGAACAGGCGACCACGCGGGACCACTTTTACTTCCTCCGCGGTCCGGCCGTCCCAATGGATCTCGGCTTTTTGATGGAGAGCGGTCTCGGTCCCAACTTCCATACGACCCCGTGTTTTGGTTGTCGCGCATACCTGGCGACGGCCGGTCTGGCCTTGAGCTTGGCGTCGGGCCTTCTTTCGGCGTGGAAGCATAGCCTCCAGATCCGCGGCTGCTGCCCGAACTTGAGGATTGATTGCCTCTGCTTGGACTTGAGGTGCCGTTCCCGCCAGTTCCACCGTTCCCGTAGTTCCCGGCACCATAACCGTTACTGCCACGGTCGTTGCGATCCTCGCCGCGCGATCCACCCCCTCCTATACCACTTCCACCCGACAGCGGGCTTCCCGTGGTGCTGTCAGGTCGAACTTCATCCGGTCGCAGTTGCGGCAACGCAGGCGGCGTAACCGGCTTTAGGTCGAGTGGCTCCCATCCTGTGGGCATTGTGAGTGGGGCAATCGCCTCTGGTGAAAAAGGATCGAAAGACAGAGGAGATATAGTGCCCGGTGTCGGACCGAAGTCCATCCCTATAGAGGGCGCGGAAGTTGCAGGGTCGAAACTGATTGGCGACGGCGAAACAGACCCATCGACACTTCCCGGGTGCTCTGGTCGGGGAGTAGGTGTTGGAACGCTTTCCCATTGGGGCTCACCTAGCCCCGGGGATGGCGTGGTGTCGAAATTCATCTCCGGCCGATGAACCAGTTCCGGCGGCAATCGACGTTCGTAGGCTTCTATCGGAGCTGGCCGATATCCGAGGTAGTCCTCATTAAGGATTCCTCCATTTCTGAGGTAAAAGTAGTCGCCAATCATCTGAGCCTGTTGCTCAAGTCCTAGGTTCCGGAACGAGGTCCCCTTGAACACATTTCTATAGTCGTAGCTTCGGTTAAAAGCTGCGGTTGGCACATCACGACCTTTCTGGTGCTGCCATACGTGCGCCATTTCATGAATAAAAGTAGCTCTATCTGCAAGCGACGATAGCAACGAAAAATCTGAATTGTCTACAACGGAACCAGGGGGATAGTATATGCT
Organism: Ensifer sp. Root31; assembly: GCF_001424825.1. Taxonomy (NCBI): domain Bacteria; kingdom Pseudomonadati; phylum Pseudomonadota; class Alphaproteobacteria; order Hyphomicrobiales; family Rhizobiaceae; genus Ensifer; species Ensifer sp. Root31. The sequence goes on from NZ_LMCO01000014.1 coordinate 18,700, forward strand.
CCCATCCGGAGCGTGAGCGCGTTTATCCGTCAAAACGCCCGGGAGCATTTTAAAAAACCACCACTTTTCATCGGAAATTTTTACGCTACCATAATCTATTTCCTCGCCGAAGATGGTCCTGGACATCTCGATTTCGCCCGGCGTTAAGAACCGCTCTGCCATTGATTTATCTCGCTATTCTTAAAGATAATTACGAAAACATGATTTTGATCGGTTTGACGCTAAAGATTCGTCAACCGATTTACGATACTCTGAAAAACCAGATACTAAGCCAAGCGCGATAGCGTGGCTTACACAGCGATCGCCTGCTGCTTCTGAGGTTGCTTTCTCGAAGCAGATGCTGAGATCTTTAACCGATTGAGGTGAGACCGGTTTGATCGACGTGTACGACATCGTTCTGTTTTGCGGCGACACCACGACGGGGCCAGTTGGACCCGTGATCGACTGCAGTATAATGCGGAGATTCGCCGCAGTTCGGTCAATGGGCGCAGCAGCGCCGTAGATCGTCAGCGCAACGGCATTTGCTAACTGCTTTTGGTGCTCTGAAAATTCGCTGTCTTTGTCGGGCAATTGAAGGCCGCCCAAATATGAAGCGTTCGCAAGGCTCGAAAGCGCTCTGCCGTCACCCTGTCGGGCTAGCGGCCACAGAAGGGCCCACATATCTTGGCACTGCCCTGCCTGCATGGATTTCGACGCAGTCTGAAATCGTTGTTCCCGGTCCAGGGCTGAATTGGTAGCAAGATTGCGAGCTTGGTCACCCGTGCACCCGTAAAGAGATAGCGCAACGACTATTGTCGCTCCGACCGCGGTGAAACGACGAAGTCGCGACAGCAGGGCTAATGAGCATTTCATACCTTCTGTTCCTGTGCTTACGAAAAAGCGCCACAAACAGAGAGCGCTACCATAGCGCGCAATATTACAAAAAACGCGGAAGTTGCAACGGGTAGAACTGAAGTTTCCTAAAAATGGAGGCCTATTTGATTTCAATCATTTAATGGGAGTAAGCGGCACGGCATTAGTGTTACTTTTGGTCGGCGCCTGAGTTTTTGGAATCCGTTCATTTCCGCCTTGGCCGAAGAGCGAAGTCCCAGATCAAGCACCGTCCCCGAGCCGCCCGATGGATACGGGCGACGCGTCGCCTTAACGCGTCCCTTGCCAAGCAATCAAGGTTCATCGGCGCCAAATTGTCAGCAACCACAATCGCTTCGGAAGGGTGTTTGGCACCTATGTGCCTGTTGATACATTATGCGATCTCAGAAGCACGAACAGAGAACATACCGAGATCAAATCCGCGCCCAGCGCTCACCGCACGAGACTGATCAAAGAGGCTCAGAGCGTCTGGGCATTTGCTCGTTGTTGCAATGAGATTGTCCGTCGGCTCATGCGACGGCCTTTTTTCTCGCTTTGATAAGCTTTGCGCTCGATGTAGTTTCAACGCAACTCTGTGTTGATTATCGAGTCGGGAGCGATGGTGAGCGACTATTGGGATGGAAAGACCGGCGCAGCAGAAAATCTCCGCCTTCTGACCCGGGATGGGAAATGGCTTGCTTGGGACGATCAAGATGCCAACTCCGAAGACGCTAGCAGCAAAAGAATACCTGGAGCAAAAAGCCTCGTCGAACAGGCGCTTCTTCAAGCTCTCCATGCCACTAACGTTCAAGCCCTTTTGGGCTCGGGTGCTTCTTTTTGCACCCGAAACAAAGACGACCGCCGAGCGCCCGGCATGGGTGATCTTTGGCATGCTGCCAGAGACAAGGTTTGCGATGGTGGCCTAGTCGACTGCTCGGCCTTTGATAATGTCGTGATCGATGTCGTGGGCTCCGTTCCAGAGGACGAAAACGGAAAGCAGAAGGCTGGAAACATCGAGTCCCTACTGAGCCTTTGCAAAATGAAGCTGGAGCTACTCGACGTCCGAGCAACAGAAGCTGAGAAAATCGATCCCAAAGGGGAAATTCGTCGACTGAAGTCGTTCATCGCCGACGCCGAGAGCGCCATCCTCACGAAGGTGGACTTTGTAGATCAAGGCACCGAGCTGCCTGCCCATAAGGCTTTCATCCAGAAGCTCGGCAAGAGGTCCGTTGATAAGCCCCGGGTTAAAGTCTTCACCACCAACTACGATCTATGTGTGGAGGAGGCATCGGCGCGACTCGGCGTCGTGCTTGTCGACGGATTTTCTCACAGCGCCGAACAGAGATTTAACCGTGACTACTTTCAGCATGACATCGTCAGAAGGCAAACGTCCGGCACCAAGGCGGACTACATCGAAGCCGTTTTTCATCTCTATAAGCTTCACGGCTCTGTGGACTGGAGAAGACGCACGGATGGCGTGGTAATTCGATCGATGGCGACCGACAAGGCTGGCTTGGAACCAGTCCTGATCTACCCGAGGTCAACCAAGTATCAGCAAGCGTTTGAGGTGCCCTACATCGACATGTTCGCCGCCTTCCAAGGTGCACTTCGCGAACCGGACACGGCACTTATCGTTGCGGGCTTCGGATTTGCGGACGACCATATCAGCTCCCCTATTTGGTCTGCGCTGGAGTCCAATCTCAGCTTGAGACTCATTTTGGTGGATCCCTCGTTCATCCCACCGATAAAACTAGATGCGTATCCAAAGCCCGACCACATGCTTGATCTCGATATCGCCAGCCAGAAAAACTATCAAAAGCGGATTATGCGACTCGTGCAGGAAGGCGATCCGAGAATTACCGTTTTGAACGGTCGATTTGAGGATTTGGTGGATGCGATACCGGGGATAACCGGCGATACGGACCGGCAACGTTTGCAGATGCGCCTCGATCAGATCAGGGACACACTAGCATGATCCAGCCGGCGGCAGCTCTTACTGATCCTGACAAACGTGTAGGCACCGTCACCCGGGTCGGAGCTTCGTTCATTGAACTGACGGTACCAAGGGCCCTTGCGGCCAGCGGCCAACGAGGAATGGCGCGAGGCACAACCGGAGACTTCATTTTTGTCGACTGTGACCAGGAAAGCATTCTCGGACGAATAACAGATGTGTTCGTGCCTGATCGTCAACGCTCAGCATTGGAACGGCAGATGGACGCAGACGCCAACGCCGAACCGCAGGGACGTGCACAGCTGCTGGCGACGGTCAGCAAAGCGACACACAAAGTGACGCGCGGCATAAACGTCAAGCCCCGTATCGGAGACAGCGTCTACTTAGCCGATGGCAGCGCGCTGGCCGCGGCAATTCGCGAGGCCCTCCAAGGTGAGATTGAGCCGGGACGCGGGGAGCGCCTTCTGATCAATTTAGGACGATTGTCCGGGATAGCCGATGCCAGCATCGCGATGCCTCCGGAAAAGCTCTTCGGTCGCCACTGCGGGATTTTTGGCGCTACCGGAGGTGGTAAAAGCTGGACCCTGTCGAAGTTACTGAATGAGATTGTTCGTCTCGGTGGAAAGTGCATACTTTTCGATCCCACTGGAGAATTTTCAGGGAAGATTTCGGGTGCGACGGAGTTTTCCTTCTCCAAGGGTAACGCGCTGCAGCCGCTCGCACGATTTCCATACCGCGAGCTTTCAGAAATCGACTTGTATGCCCTCCTAACCCCCTCCACTCAGATGCAAGGACCCAACCTACGCAGCGCCATAAAGAGCCTCCGCCTTGGTGCAGCGCTCCGAGAAAATCCGAAGAATTACCCATTGCAAGTGCTGCAGGACGGAAGTGAGCGCTACTCCGTCGGCAACCGTGGAGGGTTCGTGGAAGTCCGCAAAAGCGGCGTTGTCAGAAAAGCTGGGCACAGCCGTCACGCTCTTTCAATGGCGCTCATCGAGCTCTCTTCGGAACTAGACTCGCACTTGTGCGACTTCGATATCCACCTATTGTCAGACCAGATAAAAGAGGAATGCATCAAACATCATTCTAATGAAAATATGGGGACCTACGGCGCCCACGATGACTTCGCTCTCGGTGCGTGCAATTCGCTAAATGTCCGGATTGAGAACTATCTTTCCTCCCCAGAAATGCGATGCCTCTTTTCCGACGAGGGCGTTGACATCTGCAACGAGTTCAAAAAATTCATCGCGGATCCTGCCCAACACGCACTAGTCCTGTCTTTTGAGCACGTCAGCTTTAAGTACAATACACGTGAGCTTCTACTGAACACGTTGGGGCGTTATTTGCTCAGCCTGGCCCGCGCAAACGTTTTCCAGAAATCTCCGATGATCTGCTTCTTGGATGAGGCCCATCAGTTTATCGGCCGGTCAATTGGCGACGAGACGAACCACGTGACGCTCGACGCGTTCGGGCTCATCGCCAAAGAAGGCCGAAAGTACGGACTGACAACTGGCATCGCAACACAGCGTCCTCGAGACGTGCCTCCGGACGTCTTAAGTCAGCTTGGTACTCTCTTCGTCCATCGCCTAACGAATGACCGAGACCGAGAGACCATCGAGAGAGCGTGCGGCGATTTGGACCGGGATGCTGCATCATTCATCCCATCGCTTGCCCAGGGCGAGGCAATCGTCGTCGGCCCCGAGTTACCCGCCCCTCTGCCGGTCTTAATCGACCGCCCCGAGAAGGGGCAGCAGCCACAATCGCATGGTCCACGATACCAGGCTCATTGGGGCAAATAGCGCAAAGACCTACTTAATGAGATGTCCTTTGACGGAAGCTTCGAATAACTACAGGTCTTTGTCTCCAATATCTGGTATTTAGCGCCAGCATTTAGCGTGGATGAGTTCAGTTCATGTCAACCGATCAAAAGCCCGACCTGCTGCCCGTCCTACAGGCAGTTGCTGAGCGAATTCACTACGCTGAAACTCGGCGCTCAAATTTTACTGTCATTGCAGGAGTTCTCTTGGCGGGTGGCGTCGCTCTTTTGGGATTAATTGCGGGAAAGAGAATTGACGCAGTGTTGGCTTACCCGCTTTGGGTCAGCGCGATCTCGTTTACGATATTAGGGATCGTGATCTTTGTCGCCTATGCTCGACAAACAAACCTCTATCCTTGGACATCAGCGACAAGAACCTGGAAGTGGTTCTACCGCGATGCATTACCTGACGAAAAAGCCTTCAGCTCAAGCATTGCATCTAATGTATATGTCTCTACTAAAGAACGAACACGCGCCCAATCAGAGTATAATCGGCAGTTACCTCTCTTTATGGACCGTCTCTCCGATCTGTCCGACGACAAGGTGAATCACGAGCAAGATCAGGAGCAGCTATATGTTTTGCACATCAATGAGAAATACAAGAATTTATATCTTTCCGGTCTTCGTTCTATTCTGAATCGGGGAGTTTTGGCATGGGTGACATTCTCCATAATCGCACTAGCCGTAGGAGCATACCAAGATTACCACGACAGTCGTCCGCACACAGCTAAATGGACAAGCGGTAATCTGGATATTCGTGGAGAATGGCTTGCGCATACTCTCGAAAACGGGACCGAGGAGATCCTTCTCAACGTTGATATTTCGAACAGAGGAAAGGCGCTTGCCGATCTGCCGCAATGGGGCCTCACGACAGATGAAGGTCTTCTAGTGCCCCTCGAAATATCTAAGCAGACTCGCGCTTCTAATGTGTTGTCGGGTTGCACAACCCAAAGCTACTCCATTGTTCTACGGACTGTAGGGCAATTCGGAGTCAACTCAGACTCTCTTCACGTGATCAGCAAATGAGGCCATCTTACAATTACGCCTTGGCTCTCACGAGCCAGTTTCCCTTTTGCAGTATGCCGCTTCGACTCGATAGCTATTCTGCTTGTCAGTATGCATGCCACTACTGCTTCGCCGCGGCACGCGGAGGCGCGTCGACGAAACGAAGGCTTCAGGTAGCAGACCCGCAAGCATTGAGACGTCGACTGGAAAGGCTGGAGGCTGGCCGTGAGCCCATCTCCATGATCGACGAAATGCTCTCAGCTAGGATCCCCATTCATTTTGGTGGAATGAGCGATCCTTTTAACCCACTCGAGCATGAAATGCAGACAACATTTCAGATGCTGGAAATACTGGAGCGCTTTGAATATCCTACTGTCATCAGCACAAAATCCGACACTTGTGCGGAGAAAAAGTATCTCGACCTTCTAAAACAGCCAAATTTTGTCGTACAAATCTCACTTTCAAGCCACAGAGACGAATTGGTGGAACGGATTGACGTTGGCGCGCCCAACGCTACCCGCCGACTCGAAACCATTCGTGCTCTCGCTGACTCGGGAGCAATAGCTTCGTGTCGAATACAGCCAGTGTTACCAACAAAAGAAGGCGATGTTTTTGAACTTATCGATCGTTTGGCCGAGGTCGGCGCGAAGCACGTGTCCATCGAGCACTTAAAGCTGGCGGTCGAACCTAAGCACCATGCCCGATTATCGTCGGCGCTTGGTCTTGATGTTCGAAGCTACTTCGATGAAGCAGGATCGAAGCGGATTGGCCGCGAGTGGATTTTGCCAATCAGAAGCAGAGTCGAGCGCCAACTCGAATACCGTCGCCGCACTCACCAAAACAAGATGTTTTTCGGAGCCGCTGACAGCGATCTCTTACACCTCAGCGATGGCTCCTCATGTTGTAGCGGAGTCGATCTTTTAGGCCTCGTATCGCGTTTCACGTTCACATTCACGCAGGCAGTTCGCTCAGCAAAGAATCTCAGAGTTGAATTTAGTTCGATAGCAGGTGAATGGCGACCGCAGAAGAGCATCGCGCGATATGTGAATTCGAAGTCTAGACTAGGCCCCTCTGCAGGGATTGACGCGTACATCCGAGAGGCCTGGAACGGCCTGACTCACGGTGCCTCTCCTGCAATGTACTATGGTGTACATCCAACTGACGAGTACGACAGTGCGGGATGTCGTGTGTATATGCTGGACCCATCCGTAGCCCAGCTTATGCCGAGCTTATCGGGGGGTGCAGGCCTCAGCCTTCTGCGTAACGATGGCGTGGCTTAGCGTTTCCCTCCATGGGACGAGGCACCAAATTACTAACCGATACGCGAAAACTTCACCGTGCCAGCGGTGTTCATTGCCCTGCGCCACTGTCGGGCCGACCAAACCAGTCCCTCTAGCTCGTCGGTCTCGGTGACATACTCAAGGCGGGCTGCTCCGTAAAATTCGGCATCATCGGATACGATATCAGTCTCGTTTGTCTGCTTAAAAAAATAGCAAACACCATGGGGACGTAAGCCAGTTCCCACATACGGGTCGACGCTAATTGTGTCCGATCGCTTGATCGGCGTGTCGCGCTGAGGATTCCACATCTTCATCTCGAAGCTCCACCAAGTTTGCGTTATCTCGGCTTCGAGGATGATTGGTGTAAGCGGAGCGAGCCGTTCGGGCGCACAATGTCTCATGTCAATTACATCGAGTTTCGACATCGCTGCGTTGAGCAATTGCTCCTGCCTTGGCCAATTCGAGCAGAGTTCAACTCTCCATCGGCCATTAAGATCCGGGAAGACGACTCGGCCGAGCCTCGGAAACCAACGCCAGACTTGACGCCACACCGGATTCCACAAGATGGTGCTCAAGACAATCCAAGCCAAAGCCGGGATAGCGGTATACTTTGGGCTGAGAGGAAAGCTACGAGAAAGATACTGCCCCAGCAAAAGAAGCCCTACGACGAGCCAGGAAAAAGAAACGAACAAAGCCTTTTTCGATAGAATTCTGTACATTAGATCTCCCAGCTACTTGAATCGTCCGCGCTGACCCACTATCGAACAAATATAAAATATAGGTGGGACGTGACTCTTGCAAATGCCCATGCCCTTTTTTGTGGCCTGAAATCTCAGCCAAGTTATCTTGCGAACTTGAATATCGATGAGAATGATAGGGCCGGATTGATCGAGGCGAGGCGAAAAATTCGGATTGCCCTGAGGGCGGCCGCGCAGGGTATCGCCGCAAAGGATGAATATTGGCACTCCGGATATGCGGCCCGAACTAGCTGGCGCAACCGCCCCGCTGTCGAAGTCAAGTTTATGACTCAAGGTAGCTTCGCATATGGCACGATCAATGCACCTGCACAAATACCCCAACAGGAAATAGATCTTGATGATGGCATGTACGTGCCCGTTGAGTTTCTGATGAACGGTGAACCCGCACTCGCTGCTCGCGGACTTTTTCTTTTCGTCGAGACCGCCCTTGCGCCTTTAGCCGCCGAGAATGGATGGAAGTTGGCCGAAAAGCCGAACTGCGTGAGGATAAAACTCTGGTCGGGAGCACATATCGACATTCCGATCTATTCGATACCGCGTGACCGTTTTTCGCAAATCAAGGAAGCCTTCGATAGCGCGCACACGTCTTTTTCAGAGAGGAGAGCTTCACTTTCGAATAGCTGGCGCCTGCCCTCAGACAAGATCGTGCTCGCTCAGCGCGACGGAACATGGATCCAATCGGATCCTCAGCAGCTTCATGACTGGGTTCTTAGCCGGACTGACAGATACGGCCCGGTCTACAAGCGTTTGAGTCGCTTTTTCAAAGGCTGGCGAGACTACACGTGGGAAAAGTGCGTTTTGTCTTCGTTGTGCATCATGTGCGCTGTCGATCTCGCGCTTCAGAAGCTAAATGGTTTCCCGACCGAGGAGCGCGACGATGCGCTGGTCTTGGAGATTGCCAAGCGTCTACCTGACATTTTGCGCGGGGAGGTCAAAAACCCCGTTCTAACAGATCTCTGCATCAACGACTGGTCCGAAGAAGATAGGTCAGAGATTGTAAGGGCTGCTGAGAACCTGAAAGTCGAGCTAGAATCTGCGCTAGAACGGACAGGCGACGCCGAACGAGTGGTTCAAAAGCTGCGAAGCAAGTTTGGCGAACGCCTGCCATATCGGCCGGAAGCGATAAAAATGGTCTCCAGCATCGCTGCGATCCAAGTCGCTGTACCAGCAGTGGCTGCAGCACCGAAGGTAATACCTTCAACGTCTGGCTGATGGAAAAGACCGCCGCCATTCGCGAAATAGACGCTACTCTGCGTGGGCGTGGGTTTATTTACACCGGTCCGGGCTCAACAGATTACGACGGCGTCATCAAGGTTCACGGCAAACCAATTGGTGTTTCAGTATCGATCCCAGACGTGCGATTCGTCTCGAAGCCGCGCGTTTTTCTGAAGGTCCGTTCTGAGATCCCTCTCGCAACATTGGCGCATATAGAAACGGACCAAGGAATTTGTTACGCCTCCGGCGCGGGGCTACCGTTGGACCTTTACCACCCTGGCGAAGGCATACTCCGCGTGCTCGAAGAGGTGCAGCGAACACTGGAGATCTCCTACAAAGGTCGCGGTAGCGCGGAAATCGTCGACGAGTACCAGCAGTACTGGTCATCGAAATTCGCACTCCAGGTGATGCTCCCTCGCGACGGCGGCCTTACGACCGTGGACGGTTACACCTTTTTCGCCGGACTGAACGATGAGGCGCAGTTTAAATGCTTAAGCAGAACTGTGCAGCTTGCGGGATATCGGACCTTCTTCCCTGAGGAAGCGCGCGTTCGCTTCTACTTGAACAAATTGGGACCAGGCGGGGGCGTCAGAGCTCCGAATTCCTTACTAGATTTGAAGAGATGGATCGAGGGCCAAGATGAGCCCCTGGTTTCGTGGCCAGTGGCCCTCGCCGAAATATGTGAAGGGAAATCCCTCTTCTTCGCAGCTCCGAATGCATTTCTTGGTGTTCGGCTGTCAATGCCGACTGATATAGCCTCAGGCATCAAAAACGGGTCAATCCGGCTAGCGTCTCTTCCTAAGATCTTTGCCAACCGCCTCGATAAAGTAACGGTGGAACGCTACACAGGTACTTGGGCAGGCTTGGATCACGTCACCAGGCGCAATCTGACTGAAGGCAGGTCCATGAGAAACATCTCCATTTCGCTGATTGGTGCAGGAACCATCGGCGGCTACCTAGCACGTTTCCTGGTGCAAAGTGGGGCCGGTCACGATGGTCATTTGGCCGTGTTTGATAACCAGCTCCTGAGCGAAGGAAACATTGGCCGCCATTTGCTCGGCTTTGAGCATTTAGGCAAGCCCAAAGCTCTTTCCGTGAAATCAGAACTTGAGCGCTTTCATCCGCAGGTGAACGTTCGCGCCTATGTCGAGGACGCCATCGACCGCTGGGACATTGTTCGCAATTGCGACATCATCATCGATGCGACCGGCGAATGGAATGTTCAAGCGGCGCTGAATGATCTTTTTCTCTCCACTGACCACGTCCGGCCTAGCGCACTTCTTCATTCCTGGATTTTTATGAACGGCGCAGGCGTCCAGAGTTTTCTCAATCTTCGCGACGGTAAGGCATGCTTCCGATGTTTGAAGCCAAGAATTGAAGGGCCTTGGAGATACCCCGCCGGGAATGAACATGATGAGTTGAACTTGCAACCAGCCAGCTGCGGAGATGGGTCATTCGTCCCGTTCTCGGTGGATGCGCCGGTCATGGCGGCAAGCCTAGCCACCAGAGCCGTGCTGGATTGGGAGTCCGGGAAAGCGGGGCCACGTCTTCGGACGGCTGTCGTCGATCTTGAGCGTGGTCGATTTCAGAAGCCTGTATCACCGACCCGAGTTTCTGATTGCCCGGCGTGCAGAAAAGTGCCTGTATCCAGATGACCGTGCTCCTCCTTCCCGACGCCGTCAGCGCGCGTATCCGCTCGTATCTGAGTACGCGCTCGGACAAGAATGAGCACGGTGGCTTGCTCCTTGGATATCGGAAGCCTGGGGCGATCGAGATCAAGGACGTGACCTTTCCTAGTCGCTGGGACCGTTCCTCACCTGTGCGATTCCACCGCTCGGCCATGGGCCACAGAATCAAGGCCCTCCGCGAGTGGATTTCCTCAGGTGGAACGGTGGACTGGGTTGGCGAATGGCATTCTCACCCAATTGGAAGCTGCCAGCCTTCATCCATAGATCGAAACAACTGGAGGATGCTCGCCGTGCATACCGGACGGCCCATGGCCTTCTTGATATTTGGCCGCGGGGACCTTTACGCTGGCATGCAATTGCCATGGAACGATGCGTATCGCTCTTTGTCGGTCGCAGAGCGATCGAACGAGGCGGAACTTTATAGGTAAGTATGGGACGACCTCACGCTGAAAATATGATTGGACGAAGATAGTGGCGGGTGACCTTCTCGATATACTTCGTGATGCCCAGCGTGATCTGCGAACGTCGGGCTACGAACGATACCAGTATGACCCGAGCTTCACCTCGGTTTATCCAGCACGCCTCTATGACAATATTGAATTCCATTACCCTTTTAGTGAATGGAGAAACCGTTGGCTGGCTTGGGGAGATGATGGCCTTGGTGCTCCCGCGCGCGACACATTCGGGCGGTGGCTGATGTTCGAGCTTCTCTCTGGCAAGCAGCCGGAAAAGCTCGTCCTCAGCGTCGAAAAACTTCTTCTAGAAAATTGTGCCTCTTTCGCCGATGTCTATATATGCCGCGGCATTGAGGTTGCTTCGCGCGTGAATCTCGCCGACGGCGCTTACCTGTTGAACCTCGGCCTGCTTACTGAGATTGATGATGCGCCCCGAGTGTTCGCGCCGCCGCCAGGGATGAACATTTCCAAACCATGTTCCGCCCTAGTGCTTCCTTTCCATATGCAGGTCGTATCGTTCATGCCGAGCGAACAGCGCCCTCTGCCGTCATCGGCGACAGCGCTGTCTCGCATGCTGCTTGCTCAAACTATCCGCCAATCGCTTATATTGTCTGGTTCTGTAGCCATCCGCTTGCCAGGGAAATTCCGCATTTCTCAAACAATCGGCTACCCATACCGGCGCGATCAGATCGAGCTGAATGAGGGTGAAGCAGCTGTCGCAGTGGGGCCCAGCCCCGATCTTGACTTGGCGCGGACTCTTATTACCCAATTGCGAACGTTTCCCGATCTTCGTCCAATAAATATTGCTGTCGATCGCATCAATCGTGCGCGTTCCGCATCTAACGATGCAGACGCCGCTATCGATTACGGCATCGCCTTAGAAGTGGTGCTGATGCATGGGGATCCAGCAGCAAATCAAGAGATCTCGAACAAGCTTGGTCTAAGGGCCGGATGGCTGTTGGGCACAGATATTAAACGTCGGCTCGATGTCAAAAGCAAAATGTCGCGCGTGTACTGTGCCAGATCCGACGCCGCCCACAGGGGCCATCTACGCGAAGAAACGCAACGAAGATTCAGCAGACCTGAAGCAGATCTGATCGCGGTCCAGTGCGTCCGAGCTGTTCTGCAAAAGGGCAGGTTTCCCGACTGGAACAAACTTCTCTTCGGAGAATTTGGATAGATTCGCCTAAAGCCCCCCACGCCCGAAACCTTCCCCTCCCCGTCCCCGTCATCTCGCGAAGATCGAGCTCCAAAACAGTCCGCCGCGCTGCCTGCGGCGTGACCTCGAGCGTCCTCAGGGCGCGTGCTGCAAGCCGGGCCGGGCGTCTTCGCTGCCTCGGGACAGCAAAGCATCGATGCCGGCCAGCTCGGCGTCGAACTGGCAAGAGCTTTGCGCGGATGCATTTTCCCTTTTTGACACCTCCGACCGGCGCAATTTCTAAGGCACCCGGGCTTTGAGAAACTCCTCCGCTGCTCGACGTGAAGTCGTCAGGACGAAGTTCGGCGCCGGAATTACCGCTTAGCGGTTGGGCTCTCTGCTAGTGATTCTTGATTAATTGTCCCCCATCGCAAAACGTTCTATTTTCCCTTGCAGGGTGCCTCGACGAGACGGAACGTCCTCGGCTTCGCAGCGCTGTCGGACCGCTTCCGCACCAATCCCAAATGCCGTTCGACGACACGATCCACGAGGAGACGAGCGATGGGCACAACGACACCGAACAACATCATGCAGGTCGGCATGGGGTTCTGGGCGTCCAAGGCCCTGCTCAGCGCGGTCGAGCTCGGCGTCTTCACCGAACTCGCAGCCGGCTCGGCCGACCTGCCGGACCTGCAGGCCAGGCTGAAACTGCATCCCCGCTCGGCCCGCGACTTCCTCGACACCCTGGTGGCCCTGAAGCTGCTCGAACGCGAGGACGACCGCTATCGCAATGCCCCCGATACGGACCTCCTCCTCGACAAAGCGAAGCCGTCCTATATCGGCGGCGTCCTCGAAATGGCCAATGCCCGGCTCTACGGTTTCTGGGGCTCGCTTACCGAAGCCCTGCGCACCGGAGAGCCGCAGAACGAAGCCAAGCACAGCGAAGACTTCTTCGCCGCGATCTATGCGGAGCCGGCACGGCTGCGCGGGTTCCTCGAGGCGATGAGCGGGATTAGCGCCGGTGCGGCGCAGGCAATCGCCGCAAGGTTCGACTGGTCGAAATACACGACCTTCGCCGATGTGGGCGCGGCGCAGGGCATGGTGCCGGTGGTGATCGCGCGAGCCCATCCGCATCTCCAGGCCGTCGGCTTCGACCTGCCCGCCGTGCAGCCGATATTCGACGAGTTCGTCGCCCGGCAGGGCCTCGCCGACCGCATCCGCTTCCAAACCGGCAACTTCTTCGACGGTCCGATGCCGAATGTAGATGTGATCGTGATGGGGCATATCCTGCACGACTGGGATCTTGCCGAGAAAAGGATGCTGCTGGAAAAAGCGTTCGCCGCGCTGCCGAAAGGCGGGGCCCTGATCGTCTACGACGCCGTCATCGACGACGAGCGCCGCAGCAACGCCTTCGGCCTGCTGATGAGCCTGAACATGCTGATCGAGACCCGCGGAGGTTTCGACTACACCGGCGCCGACTGCCAGGCCTGGATGCGCGAGGCCGGTTTCGTGTCCACGCGCGTTGAGCCGTTGCTGGGGCCGGACTCGATGGTGATCGGCTTCAAGCCCGACTGAGCGGAAACCGAGACCCGGGCCGGCGTTCCGCAAGATCGACCAATGGGGCAATGTCGATTGCCTGGCGCTGACACCGCAATCGGTCAATCTGATTTTGAAAAGCCGCTGCGAAAAGGCCGAGTGAGGTCGGGACCGCTTTCACAACACCGGGTGTTGCGCCAAGCAGACGATAGCCCCGTTCCGCTTTGCTCAGCACCCCGAGATGGGCCGGAGTAAGCTGATCGACCTTTCGGGCGAGCACAAACAGGGCTGTCGGTGAGCCCGCCTCCTTTTCAAACTCGATCTCGCAAAGCCGCGCCTCGCGATCCGCTGCAACGACCTTGCCGAGATCCAAAGCGACTTCGATTGTGGCGTCACCATCCATCACATTCCAACGATGCCGTTTGACATGAACCTCGAACAAGGGCGCGAGCTTTCCGTCAGCCCCAGCGAAGTATCGTTACCGGACGGCGCCTCTTGCGCCGCAGCAACCGCAAATCAAGCACCTACAGACCCCCTTAAAGGTCTAGTGTTTCGATCGTCAGAAGCTTAGCAAAGCCATCCAACGTCGCCGGCGGCTCAAGCAGGACGATATTCGTGCCCGAGGGATGCTTCGTTGAACCGAATTCAATGGCATCGAAGCCGGCGTGGCGAGCACAGTCGGCGACAAAGCGCGTGAAAACATATTCACGCTTCGTCCATCCCTCCCCAAGTCGTGGCGCGGCGCAAAGTGCAGAGCGTGCCAGACACTGGAACACGATCTCCGCCCGTGTCTCCGCTTCACCCAAGGAGCTCAGGTTGAGAACCCTGAATGGCGACAACAACTCGACTTCCGCGACGTGGAAGCGTGCGCCTTGAGATCCGACCTCAGCGAGTGCCGTCTCCTTCGCCTTCGCCAGATACATCATCGGATGGGCAGCATGGTTGTATCGACCCTCGGGAACCTTGTCAGACGGAGGTGCCCCGAAATCCTGAAGCATCGGGTTTGGCACCCCGTCCGCTCGTCGGGAACGAAACAGCGTGCCTTCTATCAACGCAGGCGCAACCTTAGCCGCTTGGCCCAGGATGATTTCGAAAACTTCAGCTGCGAATTCGTGCGTGAGCAGCAGGAACGGGGTTCGCGAAGCGAGCTGGGCGATCTCGCCCAGCTGATCGAAAAACTCACGCGGAACGCGAAAAGGATGCTCATAGATCCAGAAGTCCCGATCCAGCGTCGCACCACAGTTCGGGCATTCGAGAAATTTCGAGTAGTGCTCGATTTCCTCCGCATGGAAAGCGTCTTGGATCCGGCTCTGCTCGATAAAGTCGTCGACGGTCTGGTGTCCATATTGAAGTTCCAAATCGTGCGATACGGTTCCAGGCCACTGCGCTCTGAAATCGTCATGGCATTCGGTGCAGCAGCTGATGCTTGATGTAAAGAATGTCTCTATGTCCCGGTCGAAATATTCCTGGAAGATAGAGATGCGCTCTTCCTCGGTATTGGCCTCAAAGTATCTGCTACGCATGAATTGCCTACATTCAAACGCCCGCGGGCCGTCTGCTTCGCTGGTTGACACGAACGTCCGGTCACTGGAGCCCGCACGCGCTGCAATCTGCTAGCGGATGTCTTGATCTTAATCCAGATACTTTGCTGCCGGCGACCAGCTCAAACAGGTCAGCCAGTTAGGCAACACTTTTCCAGGAGAAGCCGGGTTTTCGCGCGGAAAACCTTTGTAGGCTAGAAACACTTTCCGGCCGGTCCACGCTCGTCGCCCGCCGCGGTCAGCAGAACGGCGTCGCGCAAGGCCGCTTCTTCCTCATTGCGCCCCATCAGCCGCACCGCCACCGCGGCACATTTGGGGGCCTGTTGCGCGCGCAAACGGGGGGCCTACTGCGGACATCAACGCCGCCGCCACCGCTTCGGTGTAAACCTTACCAAAGCGTCCGGACTATAGGCCATGAGCCGCTCAAAACATTTGTCTTGCCGTCATCCCGATCTCAACACCGTGTGACGCGTTACCGATCGGCCAAGAAGATGGATCATGATACCAAGCCATCAGGACCTCTCGGACCCCAATGCATTTCGCAGCCAGTGCCACATATGTCCGAGCGCCAACCGGTAGCCTGACCCCTGGACCGAAAGCCCCGACAAAATCCCGTTTCAGCGCATAGACCGTGTGCTCGACGAAGCTGACGCTGTCGGCATCGAACCAAATTCCCAAGGGAACCGCCGAAGCCTCCAAGTTGTGGAGCTTTTCGTGGACAATGGCCAAAGCAGACGGCTCCTGGAACTGCGTACCAATGTCCTTGAAGCTTGCGACGACCCTGTACTTTTTGGGCGCGCGCTCGGAGGACCAGGTCATTTCCGACCTCCCCTTGCTAAAGTCCAGGGCCTCACAATAGGCACTCATGGCCTCGACATGATCTGCGAAGCGCCATCTCGCTCGATCGAGCTCAGCGCCTGCCGCGAAAGGTCAGCCTGCATACCGGCATAGCTCGCAGCCAAGGCCGTTGCAATCGTCGATCCAATGCCGACCGCGATGGCAACAGCGATCCCTATACGTTCGAGGCTCCAGCCTCTGGAGCCCTCGAGTTTAGGCTCCAAAGTCTTGATGGTCCTTTCCAGACTTGCCACCGATCGCTCGAGGCGACGATGGGAAGTCGTAGCTTGACTGCGATTGATTTGCCTCATTCCACGCTCCCAAGCATCGCACGATATTGCCCGTTGTCAGGGAATAAAGGTCGGGCGCCGTCTCGTCTTGGGCCGCGCGCAGCTAACTCGTCGACAACTTTGCGATCGAAATTCTCGTTGGGAACAATGATGAATTGCCAAAGCGGCAGGTTATCGTCCTTGAAGTCTTCCGGGATAGCCAATCTGAAAAACGCAGGATCTTGTTTCACGTCGAGCGAGGCCACGGCGCCGTCTTTGACCGTGAGTTCCTGGTAGGCTGTGCAGATCATCTGGCTCAGCGAACCGACGACATCAAAGCCCTGGTCTTCGTCAGGCTCCTCCGGTGAGAACACGGTGCGAAGACCGATGACTTTGTTGCCTTCGAAATGCGCCGTCTTCTCCTTCTCGGGCCAGCGGCCGTATCGGATCAGATAAAAGGCGATATCCTTCGCCGTCTTGTCGACGATTTCCCGGCCGCCACAATAGATCCCGATCTCCCGCGTGATAAATGATACGTCACCATCTTCGTTAGGTACTTCAGCCTCCTGCGGGCTAGTTCGCAGTTCAATGGCAAGCTCCGGCAGCGTCGCGATGGTTCGCTCCCCGAGCGAGGCCATTTCGTTCCTGGCCATCGCCGTCGAGAAGTCGATGACCAGTTTTGTCCCCTTTTGCCTGAATGCTTCCCTCGAAAGGAGGGTCCACGTGTTCATCGACGAGAAGTAGACAGCGATTTTGATCGGAAGGCCGTTCAGTGCGGCGTATTCCGCCAAGCCGTCCATGGTCTTCTCCGGAAGCAAAAACTCGTGCTTCAACGATTTCATCCGGAAATTCTTGACCTCGATAAGCATTGCCGAGCCATCGGCAAGGGCTATGCGATAGTCCGGGACAATCAGGCTTTCCGAGACCGCGAAAATCGATCCCCCATCTTCCTGCTTGATCAGTTTGCACCGACCAAGAGCGCCTGCGACGATCCCGAACATAGCTTCAACCCGCTTGCCGTGAAGAAGCGTGGGATTTGTCTGAGTAGCGCGCAGGGACGTCCCCAGCGCCCTCAGGAAGTCATCCATATCGCCTGGCGAATTCAACGTATAGCCCCGCTCTCGGGCGACGGCCGTATACAGTTCGATCAGGTCGAATTTGATCGGGTCTCGCAATTTCCGTCGCATTCGTTCCGCCCATAGGTTGTTAGTTCAACCCTATTTTATTTTATCGTTGTAGCGGTATTTTCGATATCCGTTCAATGCGTTCCTCAAAAATCTTAGTTGTTTCCGAGATCCGGCTACGGTCCCGCAGTTGCTCAAAGTGAAAAGCTTGATCTTGTTTTCCTTACAACCGGACCGGTTCCCCGGCATGCTCGCTAGTACATTCACAAGCTGTGAGGTGACAGACGGAATTGCTCGCGTAATGTCGTGCTAATGATTTCCTCCGTCCCGCCCGCAAACCGCTTGCGTCATGCGTCGCGCCTTCGACCATTGCTCATCCGAAATCGCTCGAGCATGAAACACTCTAGTAGGGCCTCGCCGACCGCACCGGCGCCGACTGCCAGGCCTGGATGCGCGACGCCGGTTTCGTGTCCACGCGCGTCGAGCCGTTGCTGGGGCCGGACTCGTTGGTGATCGGCTTCAAGCCCGACTGAGTGGAAACCGCAACCGGACCAGTTTGCTGCGCGCCGGCCTTGCCTCCACGGCCGATACCCACGAGCGCTACGTTCAAAAACAGCTGGGGCATCGGCTGAGTTGACGCCAAACATCAGCGGCGGCGCGACCGCTTCCGCAGTAATCTCGCCAAGGGTATCGACATCTTCGACAGGCAGGCGGTCCGTGTGCTCGCGGAAGCCGGCATCTGGGGATCCATTCGCCATCACGGTCTTCTCGGCGACACCGTGATTGTCTCCGACGATGCCGGCCAGTTCCGGGTCGGCAACCATGCCCTGTGTTGGGTCCATGCGGAGCGGCTGCTGCAAAAACTGATGCCGGCAACGCCGCGGCAGGTCCGAAAGGTCGAGACCGTGCGCGATCTCGTGTGGAAGTTCTACCGGACGCTGAAGAGCGTCAAGCGAAAGCCCCCGCCCGGGCTTGCCGCCGCATTCCACAAACGCTTCGCGCGGATCTTCTCGCTGCGCACCGGCTATCATGACCTCGACAAGCTTCTGGCTCGTCTTTGTCGCCGAAAGGACGAACTGCTCAAGGTGCTGGAACGGCCAGACACGCCTCTGCACACCAATGCGTCGTAGAACGATCTGCGCAGCTTCGTCACCAAGCGGAAGCTCTCCGGCGGCACGATGAGCCGCGATGGTCGCGTCGCACGCGACACCATGCTCGGGCTGATGAAGACCTGTCGGAAGATGGGGCTGTCGTTCTGGCAGTATCTCGGTGATCGCCTCGGCTTTGATGGCCAACCCATCCCGCCGTTGGCCACGCTTGTTGCGACCAAACCCTAGGCGCCCCTCCCCTCACCTACGAACGGGTATCTTGCACCTCCTCAGCGCATGCTATGATCCACGGCGCGGCGCGCTTCGCCCATTAAAACGGCGCGCCCCCCAATCTGCCCCGGTTACCCCTCGAGTCCAGCAACGCCATCTTAGAAGATAATTAACCATCTGTATTAACATCGTAAATTTTACAAACGGAAGCAAACTTCATATATCTTTCCGTCTGACGGACGGCGTTTTTCATGTCCTTTCACTATCGATAGGTATCCAGTATCGATATGGCGCGATTTGGAGCCGCTAATGGCTTATGTCCGTCGTCCTGATGAGCGGAAATGCCTGGTTTTCCCGGCTTTTTAGCCGCCTGTCAGCCTTGTTCAGCGGACTCATCTCCCAGATAGGGCGCGACCCGATCCCTCTCAAACCCGCCGAATTCGCTGCAGTTCCGCCATAACCGCCCGCTGACGCGGTTTCATCACCGCGTGCGGTCCGTCGCTTATCCGCACGGACATTTCGAGTCTGGCGGGCTTCCATTCACACCACAAAACACACTTGCAAAGGATCAATTTCTCGCGCATTCCTTATCTGTACAAAGCACCTCGAAACGGGCCCGTCAAAAGCGCGATGGTAAAGCGACAAACAGTTAGCCTCCAACAGCCTCTCAAGCGACTGATCGGGTACGCGCGCGTGTCGACGGACGACCAGGTTCACGATGCCCAAATCGATGAGCTGCGGGCCGCCGGCTGCGATCGAATCTATCAGGAGCACGGCTCCGGCGCATCGCGCGCTCGACCGGTCTTGACGCGGCTGGTCGGCGAACTCACCGCAGGCGACGTCCTCGTCGTCGTCCGCCTCGATCGGCTGGCCAGATCGGTGAGTCATCTCTTGTCGGTGATCGAAGAGCTCGAGCAGCGCGGCGTGCATTTCCGGGCGATCCGCGACCCGATCGATACCTCGACGCCACAGGGCATGTTTTCTCTCCAGGTTCTTGGCGCGGTCGCCCAGCTCGAGCGGGCGCTGATAGCCGAGCGAACGAAGGCCGGCATCAAAGCAGCGAAGGCGCGCGGCAAGCTTCCTGGAAACCCCGGCCTGCGAGAACGGCGGCCGGAGGCTATCAAAGCAGTCTCCCAGGCACGCGAGAAACTCTATCTCGATGAACTCGTTGCGTCCGCGCAGACGTGGTTGCCGATGGTGCGGCAACTCCGGCCCCAGCACAGTTGGGACAATGTCGTGCAGGTGCTCAATCGCCGCGGTCACGACTGGACCGTCGAGCGCCTGCGTCGCGCCGTTCATCGCTTGGTCCGCGAAAAGCTCGCGGAAAAAGAACTCCTGGCCCGGTCCCCCCGCCGCGCCCCAGAGGACCATCTGATGAAGCTGGTGGCGGCGATCGCCATTGCCGATCCCGACCTATCGCTTCGCGACATTGCCGCTCAGCTGGACCAGATGGGGGAACGGCCTGTGCGAAGCGGCAAGAAATGGCAGCCCTCCTCCGTCCGGGACCTGCTGGACGAAGCCCACCGATTTGGTCTCATCCGCCGCTGAGGGCACGGTTCATCAGGCGACCGATAGCACGGTGCTTTTTCTTAGCGCTGTCCGATGGCAAAGACAGGATCTGCAGCGCCAGGCCACGGTAGTCGCTATCAGTTCGCAGCTTCAGCTCAGTGCCGTCAGCCTGGAACACGGCGGCGGGTTCTTCCGGTCCCTGCGCGCTCTCCCCTCCCCGAAAGTTCCTGGCCCCCTCATGCAGGAACGGCGGAGCAGGTCCGGCCGCACGCGGCTCCAGCAGGCCCGCGATCTCAGCGATGGCAACCAAACCAAAGGTGTTCATTCGCTGATGCGCTGAGCCCCGATCAGCTGTCAGTAGACTAATCGCGTTCGTATCGTTCCAGGAATTTCGCGTAGGGCCTGAAGCACCTCGTCGGCATTTGCGGACATTCCTTCGGCCTCGACCACCACATAGCCCGTGTCACCATGCGTCTGAAGGAACTCAGCAACGATGTTCAGCCCGCGCGACGAGAAGATCTCGTTGAGCTGGATGAGCACGCCGGGACGGTTTTCATGCACGTGAATGAAGCGCGTGCCGTTCGGACGCTCGGGCAGCTGCACCTGCGGAAAGTTGACGGCGCCCATCGTTGAGCCGATGTCGGAATATTCGACGAGCTTCCTCGAAACCTCCCCGCCGATGCGCTCTTGGGCTTCCTCAGTGGAGCCGCCGATATGCGGCGTCAGAATGACATTGCTCAAGCCTTGCAACGGCGTCTCAAAACGCTCTTTGTTCGATGCCGGCTCCTTGGGGAACACGTCCACGGCGGCACCCGCTAGATGCCCGTCTTTCAGGACTTTCGCAAGCGCATCGAGATCGACTACCGTGCCGCGAGAGTTGTTGATGAAGATGGCGCCTTTCTTCATGCGCCGCAGTTCGGTTTCGGTGATCATATTATGCGTCGAGGGTGTTTCCGGAACGTGCATTGTCACATAGTCAGAGATTTCGAGAAGGTCGCCGAGCGAAGCCATCGACTCCGAATTGCCACGGCGCAGCCGATCGGAAAGATCGAAGTAGCGCACGAGCATGCCCATACTTTCGGCAAGCGCGCTGAGCTGCGATCCGATATTGCCGTAGCCGACAATGCCGAGCGTTTTGCCGCGGACCTCCCGGCTGCCGACAGCGGACTTCTCCCACCCACCTTGATGCGCGGAAGCCGAACGCGGAAAGATCTGCCGTGTCAGCATAATAATCTCGCCGATCACAAGCTCGGCCACTGAACGCGTATTTGAATAAGGTGCGTTGAACACCGGAATGCCGCGCCGCCGCGCTGCATCCAGATCGACCTGGTTCGTACCAACGGAAAAACAGCCGACGGCGATCAATTTCTTGGCGGATTCGAGAATCTCTTCCGTTAATTGCGTGCGGGAACGAATGCCGATGATATGAGCGTCGGCGATGTGGCTCTTAAGATCCTTGTCGTCGAGCGCCTTCGGCAAATGAATGAGGTTGCTGTAACCAGACGAAGAAAAGTGGTCCACGGCGGTCTGGCTAATGCCTTCCAGCAGAAGCACGGAAATTCGGTCGCGTGGGAGAGAAAGTTGGCGGGTCATAAATATTGCTCCGATTTCCGGAAGGCCGATGTGGCTTCGGCGCCTATGAAGATTTACGCGGCCGGACAAGTTAATATCAACACACTGATACCACGAACAAATCTCAAGACACGCGGTTTTCAATGCTTCCTACCCAAAGGTCGGCAAGAAGGGATAGCATATGCTTCGCCGTCCCTCCCAACCGACCGGAAGATTGAAGTTCAAGCCAATTTGCCATTGATTTGACCACAGTAACGACGAAAAAAGCGACCCGACAACTGACCTATCGCGATCGATCTCAGCTTGGAATGGCCCAGATCATCGCGCAAACTGCAAAAATCACCCAAAAAGACCTCTGCTCCGCCTGACAGCATGGCGCTTTCTGGTGATGATCCGGTGCTGACGGCGGCGGCAGAGGGCTCCTTCCCTCTTCCCGGCCCCTCTCAAAGACCTTGCCAAACGAGCGTGTCCCGCCAACACCCGCAAGGCCTATACCTCGGTCAGGAAGCATTTCTCCGCCGGGTGCCGGCGCCAGCCCCTCCCCCCGGATCCGCACGTCGTCGACCTCTGCATCGCCGCTTGCGCCTCCGGAACCGCGCGCGCCCAGCGTGAAGGCCAATTCCGTCTCCACGATCGTGCGCCGCCTCTCGGCGATCGCCTGGAAACGCATCCAACGGGGCCAACCGCCCGCAGCGTGCCGCGTTCTAGCGTCTCGAGCATGGCGATCAGGTCATCCGGCAGGATCGCCTTTTTTCCGCGGCGGGGTGAGGCGCGGGATCCGCGCGGCCTTTTCTGTTTGCGGTTATGTCTAGTAGGATCCAGACCGCCGCTTCATTTGCCGAGCTGCCACAACGGCGGACATGGCTTTCCTCTACACGAGAATAAATAGATGCTTCTTAGCCCCGGACAAATTTCTTCCCGGACGACTGCCAACCTTGGGGCCTGATCGTGGTTCCGACGGCGCGATCGTTTTTGTGGTTCCAACTTATGAGGCGTAATTCTCAGCTTTGTTTCCGGCAGGCGCATTGGCGCGCATCAACGGCACGAACCTAGCCACCGACTGTGTTGATATTCCCTGTCCTTTGCGGATTCACGTCATGACGACGGCGGCATTCTCAACGCCTTGGTTCCCCCGCGGGCCGCCTCATGGCCCTGTTCTGACATATGGCTTCATATTGAGCCACGGCGACGGGATGAACGTTGATTCGAGACCCCCTCGGTATCCGGTAGGCGCCCGGACAAATGCGCCGGCCAAAGGACGGATCTGTCTCTTCCGAAAGGACCGAAGTTGAATGTCTCTGCCCTGACCCACCACCCGTCCGATGGCTCCCAAAAGGTTGAACGCCTCCTGCACTTTATGGCGCCTAGACCGACCATGCGATCTCAGGTTCCCTTCTGAGGTGTGTATGGAGGATTAGCTGCCTATCCGACATCAGCTAAGTAGCAATGCGTTTCTTGATCGTCAGTAAGGAGAATAGGAGTAGCGTCTGTTGGGAGCTCCCAACAGACTGCCGTTGTCATACAGCTCGGCCGATTACCTCAATTCCTAAAGTACGACGCAGCATATAGTCACAGACGTCGTTGGGAGCTCCCAACACGCCGGTGGACAGTTTGCTTGACCATCGAGCACGGGCGCTGGATTTCAGGAGTTCCAGACCTCGTACCTTCAGGGTTGCCACCGCAAGGGTCACGTTGAGGCCAACACTAGTCCGTGACGAGAAGGACCAACGGGGTTTTGCTTATCAATGCGTGTCACCGTAAAAGTTCGCTATCCAGACGGTAGACATCAGCATTGTCCTGGAACTCGCGCAAACCCTTGTAGGAGGGATGCCGAAGCTTTTTGTCCGTCGTCCACGCCCGGAACTCAACCTCGGCTATGAGCACCGGCTGAAGCCAGACGACGTTGCGTTTTCCTGAGTAAGGCACTGGCGGCTGCTTCCGCTTCCAGGGTAGATGGTCCATCTTCTCGCGCAGTGCGATCGCATCCTGCTCGCTAATGCCAGATCCCACGCTGCAAACATAAACCAGGTCGTCGTCCCGATAGGCTGCAAGCAGCAAGGAGCCAAAATCGAGCCCGAGATACCGTGGACGGTTCATAGCCTACCACCAAGAAAGCTTCGCTCTGCACACATTTGAGCTTGATCCAATCGCCGGCGCGTCCGGATCGATAGGGGCTGTCTTGACGCTTTCCAACGATGCCTTCCAGGCTTAAGCTGCAGGCATGACCCAGCAATTCGACCGGGTCTCCATGGATTTCTTCGGAAAGCAGGATCGCGCCGCCATGACCGCGCAATGCTTCCTCCAGCAGATGTCGCCGAGCTCGATACTCGACCTGGCACATGTGGTGGCCGTCGAGGTACAGAAGATCGAAAGCGTAGAAGAGGGCAGGCGAGGCCCGATTTCCAATCTTTCGTCCGGACGCCCCGAGCGGTTTCTGGAGCAGACTGAAATCTGACCTGCCTTGCTCGTCGAGGACGACAGCTTCGCCATCCAGGATCATAGACGCCGGTCTCAGGAGACGGGCAGCCTCAGCAATCGCTGGGAACCTGCTGGTCCAATCGAAGCCATTCCTGGTAAGAATCTTCACGCGATCGCCTTCGACATGAACATGTAAACGGTATCCATCCCACTTTATCTCCCATCCCCAATCGCCGGTTAAAGGTGGTCTCTCGGTCAACAGAGCAAGCGCTGGTTCGATGCGAACGGGTATAGGATCGGACGAGAGTTTGGGCTGCGCAGGATCTCGCTTGCGGATGCGGCTGCTCTGCATCGAAATTGCTTCGTTGCGCAGCAATGGCGTCGATCGAGGTGAGGGAGGGCGCCTAGTCATGCATCAGTGTATCAGCAAAACTTAAATTTTCTTCCGCGCTCAAGCCCTTCGTCTTCCCCGACGCTTCCGCACGGATTGGCATCTCGCCTTCTGTCAGATTCAAACGGTGCGCTTGAGGGGAGGGCTGGCGGCTCGAGCTTAGCTCGCACCTTTCCAACAAGCGCACCGGCACGTTCGTCTCGGAAGGTGGTGAACGGAGGTCTGCCCAGGGCCTGCGTGGCATGGGGCGACGCCTTTGGCGTGCTATGCCCTGGGTCGGCAGCCTTGCAGGTTTGCGACCGTTGCCTCGTCCGAAGGCGAGAACATAATAGGAACGTCGCCGACGTCATGACGATTGATCCTCTTCGAACTCAGACAGCCGCACATGCCTTTTGCCCGCAGCGCTTTCGCAAATCTATGTCTCGATCGTCTTCGGAGGTAAAAACGTTCAGGCCGACGGTTTCCGTGGACATCGGCGCCTGGTTCGTTGGACACGGACACTCCAGTTTTTGGTGGAAAGCTGCCGGTAACTGGTTTGTGTTCAGGGTGTTATGAACGCCGACTGGGTGCGATCGACAAGCAAAGTTTGCACCGGTCCGGATCGTTCTGTCGGTCTACGACAACGACATATGCTAAGGAAACGCCGGCAGCCGCCTTGGCGCGAAGCCTTGGAATTGGGACTACGAAGGCTCTGGCAAAGTTCGCCAAACTTCCTCGCCAAGAAGAACGCCATTTTTGGGGGCGTTGTTCGCTGTTCGATCCGACGTTACGGGATATCGGTATGGATAAGATCGACGCCTCCGAAGTCTGGGTCGTTGGCCGCCATAGCATCAACACTGCAGGTTCGTGATATGCCGCTTCCTTTGGTAAGAACGGTCGGGCGCGTGGTTCTTGAGCGTACTGTCACAGAACTACCCTTGACTGCTTCGCAGCAGCCGATCACGTCGCATGCGACCAGAGCTGCAGAAAAACTCCGGCGTCACGGCCTGTCAGCCATGTGACCGTCTTCTTCCGAAAATCCGCACAATGGTTCCGCTCGCGATAGCTTGTCGAAAACGTCCTACCTCCTTCTAATTCCACCTTTGTGCTGGCTCTAGTCGATCTCTTCGGACCCCGGCAGGGGAGGGTAGGGGGCTATCGGCCGCTCTCGATGCGATGAACGATCGATGGGGAAAGAAATCCGTTGTCTTAGCGTCCGAAGGCCTCAGTCTCGGCTTCGAGACGAAAGCTGAATGTATTTTCCGCGACTGCGCCGCGGCTGCCCGTCACTACGCCGATCGTAACTCACTGCTACCGCCAGCACGCATGAGTGCCATCAACATCGGCCCGAGACTAAACTCCCCTCGCTCCGCTCGATCAGTCAGATCCCGAAGGTACCCCCCGGGTGAGTTGATGTGCCCGGCGCGTTCCAGGATGCAGGCAGTCGCAACCGCCGCATTCTCCGGCCCCATGACCTCGCAAGCCTGCTCATAGGCCGAAGGTGAAACGCCCAGCATCGAACGAACCACGACCGCGGCGCTCATCAATTCGCGCCAGCTCTCTATTCGCGCTCCGTTTCCATAGTCCGCAATCTGCGGGCAAGCGCGTAATACCATAGAGAGAGGAAACGCCTTTATCGGCTCGCCCCGCCGGGGAGGTTCCTGCCGCGGCTTCGCGCCCAGCTCGTGTCCAGAGCTAGGTTCAAATTCAATATTAGAGTCGGTATTTGAATTCTGTATGTGCTGACGGATTTCGGCGCCATTGGTATCGGATTTTTGCGGAATAAGCTGTGCTTCCAATAAGTTGACAACACCTTCCTGCAAAAGTGTCAGCCCGTCGAGGCAGTCCGCAAAGTCCTCCGTCGTTTTAGCCGTCCTCAGTTTGGCAACGGCCGCAACGTACAGGACCTCCATACCATCCCAATCGCCAGCCGCGCCCTCTTCGATCGCTGCTGATATCAGCTTGCGGACATCCCTCCGCGCAATGGTTATCTTCTCCTTGATCAGCTTCAAACGGCGGTTTTCGTCATTCACCTGTTGGGCCAGTCGCGCAATCTCTTCCGCGCGAGCAAGCAAGGGCGCAAGGCTGAAGCCGTAAGCCGCATCGATCGCGCCATCCCGATCTTTTCGGGCGTATCTCTTACCATTGGGGCTATCGTTCCGATTGATCAGCCCGGCTTGTACCAGCAGCGCCAGGTTCTCACGGAGTGTCGTGCCCGCGATGCCGTTCGCACGCGCCGTGAGTTGGGCGTTGGAGGGAAACACGATCAAATTGGAGACTTCACTTAATTCCGAGTCCGGATAAAAGGATAGCAATGCGCTCAAAACTGCGAGCGCGCGATCTCGCACGCCCAACAATGTACGCGCCGCGCATGCATCTTGGTAAATCTTCCACTTATTGGCTGACTTGCCTTGCTCGATGTCCGCTGCGGCGAACTGGTTCTTTACGAGCGCAAGCGTCATCGGCCGCCGCCCAAAGGGCGTCGTCACATGTCCACTCTGCATTTTCTTTCACCTTCTTGAAGGCAATAGAAAAGCGCTCACCAAAACGATGCCAAAGACTCTTGACGTGGATTCCGGGAAATGCGATTCTCTTAGGTGCGAACTAATTGAGAAGGGCTTCCGGAACCGTTTCGGCGGCCTTTTTCTTTGCCATGTGTATCTACCTAATGATCACAGACTTTCCGTCATTCGCTTTCTCCCTCAACTTTACGTTCGTGAAACTCCCGATAGAGTTCGTCCAGCTTGCCTGAAACAAACTGGGCGAATGCCGGAACAACTTTCTCTTCGAAGACGATGGTCGTTTTGTCACTCCGCGCCTCGATGCGCGCACCGCGTTTGCCAAGCGGCGTCTTCCAGGTTTCTGACTTGGTGGCCGTGGCCTTCTTTTCCGGCTCGCCAAGTGCACGAAGCAGAGCGTCCAACCGCGGGTCGCTTTCGAACTTGTTATCAGCATAGCCGAGAAGCAGCCCGCGAGCGGTCGCCAGCTTGGAGGGGGAGGCAAGGTGGTCAACGAGCGCCAACCAACGTGCCCGTCCAGCTTTCGGCGCGGGGCCGATCAGCCGAACCAAATCTTCTGGCAGTTGCCGCGCGATTGCCACATAGCGACTTACGTCCGCCTTGTCGGATGCAAGGGCGGCGATGATCGTTGGTCGGTCGCACCCGGAATCTTCAAGGTGTTTTGCAAAGAATGCCTTCTCGATGAAGGATAAGTCCTTGCGGTCGAGGTTTTCGCGCCCCTGCGCGATGACGAGCTGGCTATCAGTGAGGTTTCTCACGATCGCACGAACGGACAGTCCCAGTTTTTCGGCCGCCTTCAGCCGCCGACGTCCATAAGCAATCTCGAACCGACCCGTCGTCTGTGGGCTCGGTCGCACCAGGATCGGAACCTGCTGCCCGTGCTGGGCTACACTTTCGACCAGAGCATCAAAGGCTGGGTCAACGTCGGCCGGAATGCGATCTACGATCTTCGATGTATCAATCGAAGCGGTGTCAATCGAAATGACAGCTTCGCCTTCGGCCAGTTGCTGCTGGAGTCTGGTCGCCTGCTTCGCGTTCTCCGCCATCTCGTGCAACGAAGAGCCCATTGCCGAGATTGCACCCGTGCGCACGCGGTCCGCTGATTTTGACGCAGATGAAGCCGTAGTTATTGGCTTCTTCAGAAAGAGAGAATCGATCGAATCTCGTCTGCTCATGATGCCTCGCCTGTTATAATCTTTAGATAAAATTGCAAATTCACGGTGTCCACTACGCTCGACCCCATGCCTGTTTGATCAGCGTCTCGACCTCGGAATTCACCGCGTCGAGCGCCTCCATGGCGCGATCGTAGGTAGACCTCGTCAAGTTTTCCCGACCGATCTCATACAGCGTCTGCTTGGTCAGTCCGGCATCCGAAACGGCGGCGGACTTCACCATCGGATTTGTAAGGACATGGTCGTCAAACAAGTTGCGGAGAAGGGCTGCAACCTTCGTCTGCGGCGCATCCTGCGGTTCGAACCGTGTAAGCAGATAGCGTATGAAGTCATATTTCAGGTCGCCACCAGCGTCACGCACGACGCCAAGTAGGTCCCGCGTCATAAGAAGAAACTGGCTCATCGAGGAGATGTCGAGCATCTGCGGATGCACAGTGACGATCATGGAAGTTGCCGCACATAGTCCACTCAACGTGAGAAAACCCAGTTGCGGCGGGCAATCGATGACGACAACATCGTAGTTGTCGGCGACCTCATCGAGCGCAGCGGCCACACGCGCGAAAAACAAGGTTTCGCCGGGAGTGCCCGCGCTCAGCGCTTTGGGCGTTGTGTGCTCAAATTCCATTAGTTCGAGATTGCCTGGAACGAGATCCAAACCGTCAAAATAGGTCGACCGGATTACGTCCGAGAGGTTTCGACGCTCGTCATCGTACCGAATTGCAGCGTAGAGGGTCTGGTTGGCGGCCACGTCCAACTCAGGAAGCACCCCGAGAAGGGCGGACAAACTCGCCTGAGGGTCCAGGTCTACAGCGAGGACACGGTAACCCTGCAAGGCAAGGTGCTGGGCCAAGTGCGCCGATGTGGTCGTCTTGCCCGACCCGCCCTTGAAATTCGTTATAGCCAGTACCTGAAGGTGTTCTCCAGGACGACGATGTGGCACGAACTCGATGCTCTCGCGACCACGTGTGGATTGCGCCAGCACGCGCCGGATCTGATTGATGTCAGCAAGCGTGTAAAGGCGTCGACCGTTGCTTGTTGTCTCCGGCTGCGGACCTTCCCCAGCCAGTGTCATCTTCCGTAGAGTCGAATCAGATACACCGATTAGTCTAGCGGCCTCTCCCGATGTGAATCTTCGCAGAACTTTCTGCGAAGTTGGCGGAAAAAGCGCTTCGCTCATCGATTGCAGCTGTGAGCTCAGACGGTCTGCCTGCTCACCGATGGTTTCATCGACGCTTGGCAAAGTCTGACGGTTTGGTTTTGTTGCCACACTCACGCTCATATCTCTCATCACGGATTTATCGCCGGAACGGCTCTTTTTCCGTGACGATACGCAAATGCCATTTCTTGGCAAGGGCTTAATGGTTAACCAAAGGTTAATCCGGCGACCCCGCGTTTGATCGAAAATCAGGTATTATCCCTTCCTTTCAATCACTTAGCACCAGCCATAGCTTACCATGTTCACTATGCGTTTTACTGTGAATCCTGCAAGGCGAGCCCTACGAGCGGCCTTCGAGAAGCAAGTTTCCGTAGACCGCCAGGAACCTGGGGTGCGACTCAGTCGCGAATAAGCTTGTAGAATTCTACAACTGCACCCTGACGCTAATCTGTGCTGCTCTCACGTCGAACAACCAAGGACGGAGAGTTTCATGCAGATTCTCGCAATTTCGAAGCCCCGCAACGTCGAGGAGACCAGACTTCTACGGACTCACCATCAACTGCGGGCTCGTGTCTTTTCTGATCGGCTCGGATGGGAAGTGGACGTTACGGGCGACCACGAATCGGATTGCTTCGACGCACTTCAGCCAACGTACATCCTAGCGGTCTGCGACGCCGGGCAAGTCGTAGGCTGTGCGCGCCTTCTACCAGCTCTGGGCCCGACCATGCTGACGGGCGTTTTCCCCTCGCTTCTTCCAAGTGAGGGGCTTCGCGCTCACACAGGGATGATCGAGAGTTCCCGCTTTTGCGTCGATACCTCCATTGAGGATGGACGGGGAGGGGGCTCGGTACACCAAACAACGCTCACGATGTTCACCGGCATCATCGAATGGTGTCTCGCAAACCGCTTCACCGAAATTGTCACAGTGACGGATTTGAGGTTCGAACGGCTCCTCGCCCGAGTCGGATGGTCACTTCAGCGCCTTGGCGAGCCCAAGAAGATCGGCGTAACCATGGCTGTCGCAGGCACCCTGGCTGCGAACCGAGACATATTGCTGAGGCTCCTCCCCGCCAACTACCGGTCCAATATCGCCCACCCTTTTGACCAAGCGGCGTAGGGAGAGGTCAGTGAACCAGCTTCGATCTCACCCCCGACTTGTCCGCAAACTTCAGGAAGCCCTCGGCGAACAGCTCTGCGTCGCCCTCGACGACGCGAATGTCGTCGAGATCATGCTCAATCCGGACGGAAAACTCTTCATCGAGCGCCTCGGCCATGGCGTTACGCCCGCTGGCGAAATGTCACCAGCAGCTGCGGAAATGGTAATCGGTACGGTAGCGCATGCGCTTCAGTCCGAAGTCGATCCACAACAGCCGATCATTTCGGGTGAGCTCCCGATTGGTGGCCACCGTTTCGAGGGTCTGTTGCCCCCCGTGGTCGTCAAACCTGCTTTCACCATACGGCGCCGGGCATCACATCTCATCCCGCTCGATGAGTATGTTCGGACCGGTATCATGACGGGTGATCAGGCGGCGACGATCCGCAGCGCAGTCTCCGCGCGGCTCAATATTATCATCTCCGGGGGAACCGGTTCGGGCAAGACGACGCTTGCGAACGCTGTCATCGACGAGATTGTCAGATCCGCGCCAGAGGATCGTCTCGTTATTCTCGAGGACACGGCCGAAATCCAATGCACGGCCGAGAACGCCGTGGTCCTGCGCACGAGCGATACCATCGATATGGCGCGGCTTCTCAGGAGCACCATGCGTTTGCGTCCCGACCGGGTCATCGTCGGCGAGGTGCGAGACGGGGCGGCCCTGACGCTGCTCAAGTCATGGAACACCGGTCATCCGGGTGGCGTCGCCACAGTCCACGCGAACACCGCCACCTCCGCTTTGCGTCGTCTTGAACAACTGACCGCAGAAGCCAGCCAGCAGCCAATGCAGGAAGTAATCGGTGAGGCGGTCGACCTCGTTGTTTCGATCGAGCGGACCTCGCGTGGACGCCGTGTTCGCGACGTCATCCACGTCGAGCAGTTTGCCGGCGGCCAATATCAGATCGAATCCGATCAGCTCACCGAAGAACAGGAGGCCCGCCGTGTCGCCTAAGCAAACACTGATCGCCATCACGCTCATTGCAGCGCTCAGCCTTTTTGCATCGACCGCGCCGGCGCTGGCCGGTTCGGGCGGCAGCCTCCCGTGGGAAGGACCGCTTGAGCAAATTCAAGAATCGATCACCGGCCCGGTGGCCGGATACATCGCGCTTGCCGCCGTCGCCATCGCGGGCGGGATGCTGATCTTCGGCGGCGAACTCAACGATTTCGCCCGACGGCTCATGTACGTCGTCCTGGTCGCCGGCATTCTTCTAGGCGCGACACAGATCGTGGGCCTCTTCGGCGCAACCGGCGCATCGATCGGGCTGGCGGACGAGCAAATCACAAAGACTCCATCCGGCCGAGCAGGAGAGGGCACCGATGGTTGAGCCTGTGCCCAGACTGCAGCGCAACCGCATCCATCGCGCCCTTTCGCGGCCGAACCTGCTGATGGGCGCAGACCGCGAACTCGTGTTGATTACGGGACTTGCCGCCGTAATCCTCATCTTCGTCGTTCTAACCGCGTATTCAGCACTCTTCGGCATCGCCGTCTGGATCGTGATCGTCGGCCTGCTTCGAATGATGGCGAAATCCGACCCGCTGATGCGGAAGGTCTATCTGCGGCATATCTCCTACAAGCCCTACTACAGGGCGACCACTTCGCCTTGGCGGCGGTACTGAGGAAAACCATGGTCGCTCTTAAACGCTTCCGGGCCACCGGCCCGTCTTTCGCTGATCTCGTTCCGTATGCTGGCCTGGTCGACAACGGTGTCCTGCTCCTGAAAGATGGGAGCCTGATGGCGGGTTGGTACTTCGGTGGGCCCGATTCCGAAAGTGCCACTGACCTCGAGAGAAACGAACTTTCGCGCCATATCAACG
Source organism: Ensifer sp. Root31 (assembly GCF_001424825.1). Taxonomy (NCBI): domain Bacteria; kingdom Pseudomonadati; phylum Pseudomonadota; class Alphaproteobacteria; order Hyphomicrobiales; family Rhizobiaceae; genus Ensifer; species Ensifer sp. Root31. Next base: position 51,165 of record NZ_LMCO01000014.1, read on the forward strand.
CAATCCTGTCACGGCTTGGCAGCGGATGGATGATCCAGGTCGAGGCCATTCGGGTTCCAACAATCGAATACTGTTCGGAAGATCGGTGCCACTTTCCAGATCCCGTGACGCGCGCGATCGATGCCGAACGCCGGGCGCATTTCGCGCGCGAGCAGGGGCACTTTGAGAGCAAGCATGCCCTGATCCTCACGCAGCGGCCACCTGAGTCGAAGAAAACTGCGCTCGGCAAATACATCTACTCGGATGAGGACAGCCGGAGGAAAACCTACGCAGATACGGTCCTCTTCACATTCAGGAATAGCATACGCGAGATCGAGCAGTATTTCGCAAACATACTTTCGATCCAGCGCATGGAGACGCGCGAGGTTGCTGAGAGGGGAGGGGAGCGCAGCGCGCGATACGACGAGCTCCTTCAATTCGTCCGGTTCTGCATAACCGGAGAAAACCATCCGATCCGTCTCCCCGACGTCCCGATGTATTTGGATTGGATCGCAACGGCGGAGCTTCAACATGGGCTGACGCCGAAGGTAGAGAACCGGTTCCTCGGTGTCGTGGCTATCGACGGCTTTCCTGCTGAGAGCTGGCCAGGGATCCTGAACAGCCTGGATTTGATGCCGCTCACCTACCGTTGGTCATCACGTTTCATTTTCCTTGATGCGGAAGAGGCGCGTGAAAAGCTGGAGCGCACGCGCAAGAAGTGGCAACAGAAGGTTCGCCCCTTTTTCGACCAGTTGTTTCAGACCCAAAGCCGGTCCCTCGATCAGGACGCGATGAGCATGGTTGCCGAAGCCGAAGACGCGATCGCTCAGGCTTCGTCGCAGCTCGTCGCCTATGGATACTACACGCCGGTCGTCCTGCTTTTCGACAAGGACCGTGACATATTGCAGGAAAAGGCCGAGACGATCCGCCGGTTGGTGCAGGCTGAAGGCTTCGGCGCACGGATCGAAACACTCAACGCGACTGATGCCTTTCTCGGCAGCCTTCCGGGAAACTGGTACTGCAACATCCGCGAACCCTTGATCAACACCAGCAACCTTGCTGATCTGGTTCCGCTCAACTCGGTCTGGTCGGGTAGCCCGATCGCCCCTTGTCCCTTCTTCCCTCCCAATTCTCCGCCCCTGATGCAGGTCGCGACCGGCTCGACGCCATTCCGGTTCAACCTGCATGTCGATGACGTTGGACATACACTTATCTTCGGCCCGACCGGCTCGGGGAAGTCGACGCTGTTGGCGCTGATCGCCGCTCAGTTCCGACGTTACGAGTTCGCCCAGATCTTCGCCTTCGACAAAGGCAATTCACTTCTGCCGCTAACGCTTGCCGCCGGCGGGAAACACTACGAGATTGGCGGCGATCATGAAGGAGAGGGGAGCGCGCTTGCCTTCTGCCCGCTATTCGACCTTTCGAATGATGGCGATCGGGCTTGGGCAAGCGAATGGATCGAAATGCTCGTTGCGCTACAGGGCATGACGATCACGCCTGATCATCGAAACGCCATTTCGCGCCAGATCGGTTTGATGGCCAAGGCCACCGGCCGGTCATTATCGGATTTCGTCAGCGGCGTGCAGATGCGCGAGATCAAGGACGCGCTCCACCACTACACTGTCGATGGACCAATGGGTCAGCTGCTCGACGCTGAGCAGGACGGGCTCACCCTCGGCGCTTTCCAGACTTTTGAAATCGAACACCTCATGAACCTGGGCGAACGCAATCTCGTACCTGTCCTGACCTATCTGTTCCGCCTGATCGAGAAGCGGCTAGACGGCTCCCCAAGCCTGATTGTGCTGGACGAGGCCTGGCTGATGCTGGGCCACCCGGTATTCCGCAACAAGATCCGCGAATGGCTAAAGGTCCTGCGCAAGGCTAACTGCGCGGTCGTGCTCGCAACCCAGTCAATCTCGGATGCCGAGCGCTCTGGCATCATCGATGTGCTGAAGGAATCGTGCCCGACCAAGATTTGCCTTCCGAACGGCGCGGCCCGCGAGCCAGGGACGCGCGAGTTCTACGAGCGGATCGGCTTTAATGAGCGGCAGACCGAGATCATCTCGATGGCCGTCCCCAAGCGAGAATATTACGTCGTCACGCCAGACGGCCGGCGGCTTTTCGATATGGCGCTGGGTCCGGTTGCACTGAGTTTCGTCGGGGCGTCGGGCAAGGCGGACCTCAAGCGCATTCGCGCACTCAAGTCCGCTCACGGTCAGAACTGGCCAAGCCACTGGTTGACAACGAGAGGAGTCCCCGATGCCGCGTCGCTGCTTAACATCGAGTAAGGTGATTTCAGCCTTAGCTGCCGTCACAATTGTGGGCGGATTGCCGCTACCCGCTCACTCCGGATCAGCAACAGGCGTTGCCACCGAGTGGACGCAACTCGCCAACAACGCTCAACTCGTCGATCTCCTCAAAACCAGCGGCTTGCAGGTCGATAACCAGTTGACCCAAATCGGCCAGTTGGCCGAGCAGATTCAGAACCAGCTGAAGATCTACGACAATATGCTTCAGAACACCGCGCGATTGCCGAGCCACATTTGGGGCGAGGTCGAGCGAGACCTAAACCAGTTGCGCGGGATCGTCGAAAAGGGGCAAAGCATCGCCTTTTCCATGGGCAATGCCGACGACGTCCTGCAGCAACGCTTCAAAAGCTACTTAGACCTGAAGGCGGATCTGCCAAACGGCGAGAGCTTCTCGTCGAGTTATCAGTCCTGGTCAGACACGAACCGCGACACGATCGCGGGAACCTTGAGAGCAGCAAAACTCACCGCCGATCAGTTCGACACCGAGGAGGGCACCATGGATGAGCTCCGATCGATGTCGCAATCTGCCGACGGACAGATGAAGGCGCTTCAGGTGGGCCATCAGATCGCAGCGCAGCAGGTGAGCCAGATGCAGAAGCTGCGCGGCCTCGTCTCGCAGCAGATGACGATGATGGGCACGTGGCTGCAATCCGAGCAAACAGACAACGATTTGGCCCAAGCGCGTAGGGAAGAGTTTTTCGGGACGACTGCCCCGTCCACAACCGGTGGCGAGAAAATGAAGGTGGAATGGTGAAAACAAAGATCATCGTGACCTCGCTCACCGCCATTCTTTCGCTCACCATCGTGAGTGTTTGGCTTTTCATCTCAGAAAAACATGCCGCTCAGGACACGCGCGCAAAGTTCTTCGGCACTTCGCAGAAGTACCCAACGTCGGGCGGTCAAAAGATGAAGTTTGAGTGGTGATCCCATGTCGTCAACGCTCCCTCCCAACGTCCGAACGATCGCGCTTTTCGCAGCGGTTGCAGTACTCGCGGCGCATCCTGCATTGGCTCAGGAAGGTTCAATTCTCACATCCCTGCAAAACCAAATCACAACGGCAGCCAGGGGCTGGGAAGCTACGGTGATGAACGCGGCAAGATCTCTCTTCTGGATTTTGGCAACCATCGAAATCGGCATTGCCGCGGTCTGGCTTGCCTTGCAGGCGGCCTCACTGGACAGTTGGTTCGCCGAGCTTGTCCGCCGTATTATGTTCATCGGTTTCTTTGCTTTCGTGCTTGAGCAGGGACCTGTCTTCGCGAAGGCAGTTGTCGATAGTCTTTTCGAGATTGGAGCCGGTGGTGGTACGGCTTCGCCCGCAGATGTTTTCAACGCCGGCTTAACCGTTGCAACGAAGATGTCCGAAAAAGTGCAGTTCGGGCTCTTCGAGGATAACGCACTGGCAATCTCAGCGGCCCTCGCCATGGTCGTGTCGGTTATCGCATTTTCCTTGGTCGCCGCAATCTTCGTGTCGGTGATGGTCGAGATGTACCTGGGACTACTTGCCGGCATGATTATGCTAGGGCTCGGAGGATCGTCGTTTACGAAAGACTTCGCCATTCGATACCTAGTCTACGCGTTCTCCGTTGGCATGAAGCTGATGGGGCTGGTGATGATCTCGCGTATCGGGTCCGAAGTTCTTATCAGTCTCGCGAACGAGCCTAATGCCGGCAACCAGTTTCAAACAGCGCTTGCAATTGCCGGTATCGCATTCGTCGTTTTCATCATCGCGATGTACGTACCCAACATCATTCAAGGCGTGGTGCAAGGCGCTTCCGTGACAGGCGGCATGGAAACCATCCGTCACGGAAGCCAAGCAGCGTCGTTCGCCGCCGGCGCGGTTTCGCTGGTATCCGGTTCCGTTGGCGCCGGGGCTGCAGCAGCCCAGTCCGCTCGTGCTGCCGGTTCTTCGATCGGCGGTTCAGCGCTTAGCGGGGCTTGGTCAACTCTCAGCTCGGGAGCGAAGGCAACCGGTTCTGCCGCCAAGGAGAAAGCGATCGGATCGCCCGGCGCCTATGCCGGTTCGCTGATGGGTCTCGCCAACGCAAAGCTGGACGAGGCTCGCGGCCGTGGGGGCGGAAATACGCCGCGGCCTGAGCGAAACGAAAAAACCTAGCCCCGAGGATCGACTATGGCCACAAACCACGTCCCCGAAAACCCATACCTTGCAGCACGTCAAGAATGGTCCGAGCGCTACGGATCCTATGTCAAAGCCGCGGCCGCCTGGCGGACCGTCGGAATTCTCAGTCTGGCCATGGCCATCATCGGCTTCGGCTATGCGCTGTACCTCAGCACCCAGGTCAGGCTGGTGCCTTACATCGTCGAAGTAGACAAGCTCGGCACGCCGGTCACCTCGGGTTTCCCTGAACAGATCGAGTATGCCGATGCGCGTGTGGTGCGCGCGATGCTCGGCAACTTCGTCACGAGTTTCCGAAGTATCTCTCCGGACGCGGTCGTCCAGAAGCAATACATCGATCGTACCTACGCCCTTGTTCGCACCGCGGACCCGTCCACCCAAAAAATCAACTCCTGGTTCCGCGGAAACTCCCCGTTTGAAAAGGCGAAGACGTCGACTGTCGCAATCGAGGTCAACAACATCGTCGCGCTATCGAACCAGACCTACCAGATCGACTGGTCCGAGTATGAGCGTGACCGCAAGGGCAAAGAAACCGACACGCGCCGCTTCCGCGGTATCGCGACCGTCGTACTCACCGCGCCGCAGGACGAAGCGATCATCCGCCTCAATCCGATCGGCCTCTACGTCCAGGACTTTGACTGGACCGCACAGCTCTGAGTGCAGGGGACATCAAAATGCACAAAACGGTTTTCAGTGCGGCCGCGGGCTGCCTGGCTGGGCTCGTCTTCGCCATGACCGCCGAGGCCCAAAGCATGAGTAAGAACGAAGCCAAAGGGACGAGCATTTCCGGTAAATGGCGCGGTTCTTCAGGTCTCGTCACAAAGGGAGCTGACGGGAAGGTCATTTTCCTTTTTGGCGAGAGCCAGCCTTCTGTCGTCTGCTCTCCTTTGCAGGTGTGCGATATTGAGCTGCAGGGTGGCGAGATCGTTCGTGATGTTCTAGTTGGCGACACCGTGCGCTGGAAGATCGAGCCCGCGACATCGGGGGCGGCTGGCGGGCAGGCAATCCATCTCATCGTCAAGCCATCCGAACCCGGCCTCGTGACCTCAATGGTGGTTACCACCTCGCGACGCACCTATCATATCCAGCTTAAATCCCATCCGAGCCAGTATATGGCGAGGGTGGGCTTTGAATATCCCGAGGACACGTCTCATAAGCTGGCCGACATTAACTCGCGCCTGGAAACCGGTAGCTTTGCCGGAGCAAGGCCGGAGGCTCTGAGCTTTTCCTATTCCGTCAGCGGTAGCGCGGCATGGAAGCCCAAGCGGGTCTACTCCGACGGCATCAAAACCTACATCCAGTTTCCCCGCTCCATTGCCGGTCAGGACGCGCCAGTGCTCTTTGTCGTCAGCGGTGGCCAGAACCGCATCGTCAATTACCGTATGAAGAACGACATGATGATCGTCGACTATGCAGTCGAGAAGGCGCTGCTCGTTTCCGGCGTTGGCTGGCGCCGCCAGAAGATCACCATCCGGAGAGGCGGCTGACGATGCGCAAATTGCCCACGTTCGTTTTCACGGTGGGGCTGCTCACCAGTTGCCAGACGGGAGATGAAGCATTCACCACGGACTCCACTTCGACTTCGGTCACCGGACCAGCTGCCAGTGCAATCGCCGGCGATATGGCAAGCCGATTTGCCGAACAGATCGGCTCGCCGGCAACGACAACGATCAAGCTCGATAAAGGCGAAACCGAGTACGCGATCGCACTCGAAGCAGCCTTAACGGGATGGGGTTACACAGTTACTTCGGAGAGCAAGACAACCAAAAAAGAAAGAGCGGTAGCGCTTACCTACGCAATCGACACTTTCGATGGTCACGTCCTTGCGCGCCTCACGATCCCCTCGCTAGCCATCGCCCGTGCCTACACGCAGACCGCAAGCGGCGCGACGCCAGCGAGCCCGCTCTCGGTCTTGCGTCACAACTGAGGAAGAGTGAATGGTCCAGTCCCTTCAGCTTGGCGCTTCCGGCCATGATAACCAGCAGGAAATGCGTCGCCTCAATCGCCTTCCAATCATAATTGCGATCGGAGTCATCGTGCTGTTCTTTGGCATCGTGATCCTCGGTCTGTCCTGGCGGGGGCTTTCATTTAACCGGAGCAACGAGGTCGGCAACGCGGGTAGCACGCCAGCGACGAGTTTTGGCGATCAGCTGAAGCGCGGTGTTTCTGACGGCATAATCGGCGAGCCCGATAAACAGGAGGCCTTTCAACCGAAACCAGTGACCATTGGAAGAAAACGCGACAAGGAGCCCATCATTGCGAACGGTCCGGTTGAACAACAGCCGCAGCCCGAAACTGAGGAAGACTGGAAAGCGCGACTGAAGCGGGAGCAAGATGAGCAGTATCTCCGGGAGGCGCAGCGCCAGCGCATGGCACGGCTTCAGGCGCGTGCCACCGCCTATGACTCGCCCTTGAAGGTAGACGTTGCAATCGTCTCGGGCACGCCCAACAATTCGAAGGCCACTGTCACACGAGCAACTGCTATGACAAGCGGGACGTCCGATCTCTACGCGGCTGCGCTCAACGCCGGCGTCATGGACCAAAAAGGCGACCAGAACCGCCAGGCCTCAAAAGAGGAATTCTTCAACCAGGACATCAAGGATCTCGGCTATCTGCCCGACCAGGTGGTTCCGCAGCTCTCACTATTTGAATTGAAACGCGGATCGGTCATCCCGGCCACCTTGATCACGGGGCTGAACTCCGATTTACCCGGCCGGATCACAGCTCAGGTCAGCCAGAATGTCTATGACAGTGCGACCGGTCACCGACTTCTCATTCCCCAGGGAGCGAAGCTTTTCGGCCGCTATGATTCCAAAGTCTCCTTCGGCCAAGAGCGTGTGCTCGTCGTCTGGACCGATCTCATCTTTCCAAACGGATCGACGCTGCAGATCGGAGGCATGGCGGGTACCGATGCCGAGGGATATGGGGGCTTTAGCGATAAGGTTGATCGGCACTTCCTGAGGACATTCGGGTCGGCCGCGCTGATTGCATTAATTGGGACTGGCATCGATATGTCGATGCCGGAGAGTTCGACGCGTGCGTCACAGGACACGGCATCTGATGCCGCTCGGCGAAACTTCGCAGAAACATTTGGTCGCGTGGCCGAGCAAACGATCTCGAAGAACCTCAATGTTCAGCCGACTATCCGCATTCGGCCGGGCTATAAGTTCAATCTACTCGTCGACCAGGACATTATCTTTCCTTCTATCTACCGTGGATAGCCTCAGTCCGGACCGCAACGCGTTGCTCGCTGGAGATTTGTGAGACGTCACAACCACAATGCTTCCCCTGGCACAAACAGGCGGCCGCAATTTACGGTAGCGTGACTTGAAAAATCTCTTCTCACTCTTAGTGATATGCAACACGGGTCGAGCGAATCTCTCGACGCAGAACTACCAAAGGTTGCCAGGGGAATTTTTGCCAGATCAAGAAAACAGGAGAGATGATGTGAGTGACCACCTTCGCTCGTCCATCGACAGGCTGGAAGCCGCCAGCGATGAGCTAATGATAAAGAGCGCTCTCAAGGACTTCGCGCATATGCATGGATATGAGCGGTTCGCCTATCTTCAAACTGACGGGTTTCAGGTCAAGACCTTCAACTCGTATCCCGGCCCATGGGAACGCGACTACCTTAAAAGCGGATACTCCACCCTCGACCCCGTCGTCATCGAAGCGAGGCGGATGCGAGAGATGTTTGAGTGGGCCGCGGACGACTGGCCAGCGCGCGGAAGCGCGGATCTGCGGCGATTTCGCGACGAGGCGATCGACCATGGTATTCGATCCGGTGTCACTATCCGCGTAGAGGGAAGTTATGGGTCCGCGATCATGCTGACATTCTCGTCGCCGGAAAAGAAAGCGAGCGTCTCAGGAGCACTCGATTCTAAAAAGGCGCTCCAATTGTTGATGGCCATCCATTACCAGCTAAGGGCTGTTGCCGCGAAAGCGACGTTCAATCCCAAGCGGGCCTTGTCGCCGCGGGAAATGCTCTGCCTCATGTGGTCTGCGAAAGGAAAGAAGGGGGAGGAAATCGCGATGATCACTGGCATCAAGCCACGCACCGTCCAACACTATCTCGATCAAGCACGTCACAAAATGGGTGCGGATTCAGTTCCTCACCTCGTCGCCATTGCCAAGGATCGTCGCCTCGTTTGACTCATGGTCGGCGTTGTCGATAGGCACCGCCGGCAAGAAACCGAGCGTGTCTAGAATCTCCGACAGCGCCTCTTGCTGGGACTCGGATTTCTTTTGGCGTGCGAGATATTCGTCCTGGAGAGTCTGTAGGACTGCGCTGGAGATCGACGGATCGTCGGTTGCGCGCAGCCACTCTTCGTATACGGCCTGATCAGCCGCGAGAAGCGCGCGGTGTTCGCGGATGGCTGAAACTGCCAGCCTCTCCAATTCTGACTTGCTGATCGAGCCGTATCGAGATGTGCGCTCCGCTCCCTTGTCCTTGAAGGATCCAGCGTCTTCCATCTTCATGTTCTCCAAGCTCCGTGGCGTCGTTCGACCCGGCATGTGGTGGCCGTTTCTATGCCGAAGACCACTACTCTACTAAATCGTAACAGTGAGATGATCGACAGCCGAGTGATAGCATATGCCTTGTCGAATCGGAACTATAGTTCCTGGCACGATAGTGCCGATTAGGATTCCGATCATGCGATGGATCTCAAGGAGGTCATGGCGATGAACTTGCGTCGAATACGTCATGGCAAGAAACTGACGCAGGAAGAACTGGCCCACCGTACTGGCCTGAGCGTCCGGCATATCGGGGATATTGAACGGGCAAACGTTTCTGCCACCGTCACTGTTTTGGGACAAATCTCGGAAGGATTGGGTGTCGACCCGAGCGAGCTTTTGGCGAACCCAAACTAGCTCGGCGCTCCCAGCAAAATGGGCCAGTGTTCGCCTATTTCTTTTATTCCGTCAGCTAGCTGGAGCCCGTCACAGAACGTTCGACCGCGACCTCGTTGCGACTCGTAGCACGACTACTCAACCCCAGAAGCGAATACCAGTCGCGGCTTACGCTTGCCTTTCTTTCAATTGGACGTCAAAGAGATTTCAAATGGACGCAGCTTGACTTTCAATTAGACGCAGCACTAATTTCAAACAGTCAAATGAGGGGGAACCATGGCGTTATATCCTAGGCTCGCCGAACAACGAATTAACGATGCTATGGTGGATACGCGCGTCGTGTTGATCGTCGGCCCTCGACAATCGGGCAAAACCACACTGGCCAAGAAAATGGCTAGCGCGGAAATGGAGTATTATACACTCGACAATGCCACGACCCTCGAAGCAGCTCGACAGGACCCGGTTGGGTTCGTCAGAGGTATGAACCGTGCCATCGTCGATGAGATCCAACGCGCCCCCGAACTATTGTTGGCAATCAAGGAAAGTGTGGATACCGACCAACGTCCGGGACGTTTTCTCCTGACGGGCTCAGCCAATCTCATGACGCTGCCACGCGTGGCGGACTCGCTTGCAGGACGTATGGAGGTCGTTCGATTGCTACCGCTCGCTCAAAGCGAAATCAGGGCAGGGGGCGGCGACTTCCTGCGCGATGCCTTTCGAAACGACGTCAAAGCAGGAGATACGATCGTCGGCGACGACTTGATGGCGGCAGTTCTCGCAGGGGGATATCCCGAGGCATTGGGGCGGAAAACTTTGCCCCGCAGACAGGACTGGTATGCGGATTACGTCCAAGCGATCGTTCAACGCGATGTTCGCGATATCGCGCAAGTCGAGCAAATCGCTCAAATGCCGCGGTTACTGCGCATTTTGGCGGAGCATTCGGGACAACTCGTGAACTATTCCGGAATTGGCGCCGCTATCGGGATGAATCACATCACAACACAAAAATATGTTGGCATATTCGAGAGCTTATTCCTCGCGCGGACCGTACAGCCCTGGTTTTCCAATACGCTGAAACGCCTGACGAAGACGCCCAAAATACATTTTCTCGATTCTGGTCTTCTTGCATCCCTTCGGGACCTCTCGCTTGACCGGCTACGGGCAGAAAGAGGGCATTTTGGGCCGTTGTTGGAAACTTTCGTTTTTGCCGAGATCCTGAAGCTCGCGAGTGGCGGGGAAGAACGCTTTGAGTTTTCGCATTTTCGCGACAAAGAACAAAACGAAGTCGACATCATTATAGAAGACAGAAGAGGACGAATTGTCGGCATAGAGGTTAAGGCAGCGGCGACCGTATCGAGCACCGATTTTTCTGGATTGCGAATCTTGGCAGAAGCGGTCGGAGAGAAATTCGTTTCAGGCATTGTCCTGTACGACCATGACAAGGTGATCCCATTTGGAGAGCGGCTATACGCCGTACCCTTTTCCGCGTTGTGGCGTTAGCGCTTCGGAATTATGCTTCAAGTGCCAGGCTCTCAGGGACGACCGCGCAGTCCCCCGGTGTCTCAGCATCGCGCGAGGGCTCACGTGTCTACTTGCCTCCTATCCTCGAAAGATCGATCCGCATGTCCGCCGCTCCAATGTCTGCCTTTTCCTGCAATGGATCAGCCGTCCGCTCGGCGCCCTCAGCTACAGGCGACTGTTTCTCATCCCCCCGTTCGTCATTCGCGCCACCGGTCTCCACCTCGTCGCGCGGATCTGCTGTCTGAAACACGCGCACGCCTTCGAACTCCCCGGTCTTCCATGCATAGACCGCATCGTCGAATATTTGCGGAAGGGCGTCTTTGCTCGCGGGATTGCCGTACCACTTGGTGACAATCCTCAAGATCTTGGCAAACATCGCCGTTCCCCTTCGAAGGTTGTCGCAAGCGTCGAAGAGCTCCGGCTTCAGATCCGCGGCGTCCTTAACGCCGAGACCCGCCGGAAACTGCGTCAGTCCGACGCGAACCACCGATCGCCCGGTATGCTGGCGGATGATCGCCATTGCCTCATCGACTGACGTCGGTTTCGGCACCAGGATCACCCGCCCGCCCGACTTAACAGCCACGGCGAGGGGATCCGTGGAACCAGCAGCCGCCACGAACTGCTCGACGATCGCGGGCTTCAGGGCGGGATCGGCGCATTCTTTGATCAGGGCAGCGTCCAACATAACGTCTCCTCGGACTTCAGGTGTTGAAGGAAAGAACAAGCGGCTTGGAGAACAGTTTTGCCCAGGCGATGGTGCTCGCCCGTTGGATCGCGACGATGGATGTCCCCTTGGTCCACCATCCGTTTCCGACAGCGACGATCAGGTCCGGATCGTGGAGCATCGATTGCAATATCGGCCAGACGACGAGCTGCTCGTAGCAGATCAGTGGTGCGACCCGACGATCGCCCACCGTCGCAACTGGGTAGCCGTATAGATGCGCCCGCGCGCCACCCCTCTTGCCGAACCACGACCTCCAGGGCTGCCACATCGAGCCCGGAACCGGCATCCGCTCGCGATAAAGGACCTCGCCGCCGCCCGCCAATAGGCCGATGAGCACGTTATCATAGGTCTTTGCACCAAGCGTGGCCGCACCGGCCACCACGGTGATGTCAGTCCCTCGCAGGGCGTTGATCCAGAGCCGTTCAACCGTTGGCGTCCAGAACCCAAGAACGCTTTCAGGCAGGACGACGATTTTGATGCCAATGAGTGCGCGATCTTTCACCGTTGCAGTGAGGGCACGGTGACGCTCAAAACTCGCATCGCGGCCGAGTGAAGCCCCCAGCTTAAGATCGACGGCCAGCCAACCTTCGGGTAGTTTCGGGTCGGTCCAGTTTGCGGCGGACCAAAGCCAAAATCCCGAAAGGATAATGGCAACAGCCGGCCACGCACGGGTTACGACGCCCATGAGGCCGGCTGTGACCGCAAACAATCCCCACCATCCCCATCCTGGGAAGACAACGCCTGCCGCCGTCACTGGATGCGCCCAGCCTGTGATGCCGAAGGGTGGAAGCGCCATAAGGATGACCGCCGCCAGATAGCGGAACGGACGAGCGCCGGAGCGCCTCGTCCAGAGCAACGAATGCACAGCGACAAAGCTCACCGAGGCGCACAGCCACAGCGACAGGCCAGGCCACAAGTCGGAGGCATAGAATGACGCGACGCCTTGCGGCAACCCACGGGACGCCGCGAGAAAATACCCGGCCGAGACAAGCATCGCCGCGAACCTCGTGCGCGCCCACGACCAAAGGACCGGGAACGCCAGTGCAATCGGAAGAAGCAGTACGTGGCCGCTCCACCCCATCCATCCAGCAACGATCGAAGCGATGATCAAAGGTGCCGGCGGGGGGTAGCTACGGTGCATAGGTCAACACCTCTCGCGCCAGTCCGAGAACTCCCGCTTCGGGGATCGGACCGAAGTAGCGGGAGTCATAGGAGCCCGCGAAGGGTGAGTGCAGGAACACAGAACCTGCCGGCACAATCCCTCCCGGGAACCGCGCCATCTTCCGCCCTTGTCCATCAAGCTGCACCAAGCTGGAGGAGGGTATCGAACGGCCGTCCACGCTGACATGGGCTTCCACTTCGACATGCTGTCCGGCCACGGCAATGACCGATTTGATGAGGGGGGCGACGCCGCCCAAGCAGAGACCGGAGCGAAGATACCCCCGCGCGCGCGCCTCATGCATCGTCGTGGTTTGTGGTGGACAAATAAACACGAGATCGCCCGCGGCGGCTGGGCGAGCGAGTTTGCTTACGCGCCAGAGACCAAGCGGTTCGCTCGGCGTCAGATTGATCCGATAGTTGCCGAACCAGGCAACAGAGATCGCGCCTAGGAGCGCCATCGTCATAATGGCCAAACCCAGAGGGACCAGGCTATTGCGTCGCTTCATCGGCGCGGTTGCAGTGAGGGGGCGGTCATTTCAGCGACAGCCCCTGACTTCTGGTCTGGCGTAGCGTCTCGGCCTGTTTCAGGGCATCGACCGTGCGCTCATGAGCGCTGAGCTGCTGCACCGCGCGCATCAACTTCCACGCCAACAGGACCTCTGCGGTTTCGCCAGGTTTCATCCCCGCTGTGATCGTTCGAAAGGCCTCCCCATTCGTGTCCTTGGCAGCGAGCGGCAGGAACGTGCGCTCCCCGAAGCGCTCGGTGACCGCCTTGGCAAACCCGTCCAGTTCAGCCTTCACATCTCTGTCGGCGAGAGCGAACCCCAGGGCCGCCGGGAGATCATTGCGATGGATAGCATCCCGCACGCGCTCCAGCGTTTGGCGGGCGTCTGGAGACAGTGCCGGGATGTCGATCGCAAACTTGCGGCGGGTAGCCACTTCCTCAGCCTGAAGGTGTCGTTCCGATCGTTCGCGCTGGCGAATGTAGTTACCGAGGCTCTCGGCAAGTACAGAAGCATTGCGTTCCGCCCGTTCGCGGTCCTGCTTGTCAGCGCGGCTTGCGAACATCCCGGTTTTGCCCTTGAGCATACCAAAGCTTTCTGGCTGGCCGCCGATCTTCGTTAGCGTCGTTTTCGCAGCGGCCTCGTCCTTCAGCAACACGCCGACATTGACCGCCTTGAAGGCGGCTTCCGGCTGGGCATAGACGACATGGAAGCGGGTCGAGACATCCTCCCATTGCTTCTTCAAGCCCTGGTCCGCTTCGAGCCTGTCAGCGACCGCCTGCTCCATCGATTTCGCGAATGTTGCGATACCGGCAACCATGGGCCTGGTCTTCTTGATGCTTTGCGCGTTGAGTGTTTTGGCGCCGACGGCCAACCTGCACCGCTCGCCGATGCTGGCGAGCCGGTGAGCCAGATCCACCAGCCTGTTTTTCTGCCGGATGGTCCATTCGAGTCGATCACGGCCGATCGTGCGCGCGACGATCATGAGGTGGAGGCCGCGAGTTTCGGCAAAGCGAAGCGCCTGCCGGTAGAAGGTCGCCTTCTCGTAATCGAGCGTGGTTTCCTTCGCTTGTCTCCGCGACAAAATCGCAATCAGGCCGCCGGTCTTGGCGAATGAACGCCTACCGTAATAGACGCTGAGATCCTCCCGGTGTCGGGTCATCGCAACATAGGTCAAATGCCGATCGAGGGAGAGCGAAGCGAGCACTTTCACCCGGTCCACGGTGGCGCCTTGGCTCTTATGGATCGTGGTGGCATAGCCGTGGTCGATACTGTTGTAAAAGCGGCTCTCCACCGTCACCCGGCGCGGATGCTCGCCTTCGCCAATTTCCGCGATGATACGATTCTGAGCAGCGTCAACGACCTTGCCAAGCATGCCGTTCTTGACGCCCAGCGATCCTTCATTCTTGAGGAAAACGATCTGATCACCAGGCGCGAAATGGCGGTTCCCGTCCTCGGTCCGAAACACGAAACCGTCGTCGAGCAAGACTCGCTCAACGAGCCTCGCACGCGCCATATCGTTCAGCATTCTCACATCGCGCCGAAGGTGGGCGAGGATCAGCGTCGTCTTGGTAGGATCGTAATCCCGGTCCCAGTCTGCGATGAGGTCCTGGACCGCTTGGGACTTGATCTCGGAGCCAAGAATCCTGCCATTTGCGCGATAGGCTTCGACCGCCTTGCCGACATCGCCACGAGCAAGATCGAGCGACGCGTCGCGCATCCACTGCTCGCGTTGTCTATAGATAGTGCTAAGTTCGGCATAGCCGATACGATCGGCAATGGCCCGGAAGGCAGCGCCCGCTTCAATTGGTTGCAGCTGCTCCGGGTCGCCGACCAAAACGAGCTTGGCGCCAGCCCTCGTCGCGGCCTCGACGAACAGCGCCATTTGTCGTGATGATACCATGCCCGCTTCATCGAGAACGAAGACCGTCTTGTCGTCGAGCAGGTTTCGGCCTTCTTTCCAGCGCAACTCCCAAGCCGAAAGCGTGCGCGAGACGATGCCCGCCTCCTTCTCCAATCCTTCGGCTGCCTTGCCGGCGAGTGCACCACCGACGACACGATAGCCCGCTGCTTCCCACGCTTCACGCGCAGCCTTCATCATCGTCGTCTTGCCGGCGCCGGCACGGCCAATGACAGCGGCGATCCGCTCGGGCCCCGCCACATGCTCGATCGCCGACTTCTGCTCCTGCGACAGGCGCGAGTGACGCGCGAACGTCGCCTTGAGCACTGCATCTCGAACGCCATGCGAGGATCGGTGTGACAGCCAAACCGCGCGATTTGCCATCTCCGCTTCCAGCCGGATCAGCTCGCGCGTGGTATATTTCGCAGGCGCCCGCACGCCCGTCACGAATGAAACGCGTTCGCGGTCAAGACGAAGCGCCTGCGGGCTTTGCAGAATGCGAGCCATCAGACCCTGGAACAGGCCGGGGTCATCGATATAGCGATGCAGGATTTTCGCCACGTCGCATTCGTCGAAAACACTCTTTTCGCGCGTGATCAGGTCGAGCACGATCTCCGGCCGGCGCTGGATGCGTCTCGCGTTCTCGCTTCGCCGTTCCTCCTGCAACTCAAGCCGCTTAAGAGCCGCTTTCTCCGCTTCCCCCTCTGTCTTCCTCTCGATCGCCTTCGTCCCGACCCCAAGGTGGATTGTCGGAGTGAGCTCGATACCCTGCTTCTCGAAGGAGCGGCCATCGATACGAATGTCGAGACCGGCAAGGGCCAGATGACGGTTCTGGCAGGCAAACCAGCCATCGCGAAACGCGTTGAACTCGGCCATGCCTCCGGCCCAAAGCTCGTAGACAATCTTTCCGTGATCATTGCGGATTGGATTGCCCTCCGGCCCGTGAACCGCGACCTTCTTGGCGCCGAACCCGTCTTCGGTGAGTGGGCGCAAAGTGGTCATCAAGTGGATGTGCGGATTGCCCGGCGCGTCATGAAAGACCCAGTCTGCAACCATGCCCTGCGCGGTGATGAGCCTTGCCACAAAGTCCCGGACAAGCTCGATGTTTTGGTCGGGTGAAAGTTCGATCGGAAGGGCGATCGTCACGTCCTTGGCGAGCTGGGCGTCGGAGCGTTTCTCGAATTCCTCGACCTTGTTCCAGAAGGCTTCCGAGGCGCCGGACACCGATCGATCTGCAATCATCAACCGCAACCATTCGGGTGAATTGGCCGGAACGGCGAACTCCTCATGCAACAAACCCTGCTTGGCGCGATAGTCGATCGTCCTTGCTTCCCGCTCGTAGTCCATCTTGGCGCAGTGCCGATAGGCCGCCGACAGAACCGCGCTGCGGCCGGAGCCACGCGCGACAACATTGACGGAGAAATGAGGAACGGCCACGGCAGAGATCTTTCCTGATTACGAACAAACTCAACGGGTTCGGAACGGCGGCCCCACGAGGGGAAAAAGCAAAGCGTCGCAGCTGCGACGTATAATTGCGCACTTTGATGCCGCTCCTTCGGAACGACCGTGATCATTCACAAAAGCATCGCCCTTGGCGATTGTAGGATTCACCGTAGTGCGTTGCGCCCTCCGGTCCGCAAAACTGGCTTCGAAAGACAAGCTTTCTGACGCCAGGGAGAACTCCGGACATGAAGAAACCTTCTTCAAAAATTCGCGACGAAATCGCCAAGCTGCAGGAACAACTCAAGCAAGCGGAGACGCGTGAAGCCGAACGCATCGGCCGGATTGCGCTTAAGGCAGGCCTTGGTGAAATAGAGATCGACGAAGCCGAACTTCACGCAGCCCTCGAGATTCTGGTGAAGCGCTTTCGCGGAGGCCAGGGTGGCGCAGCTTCGACCGGAGGGAGGAGGAGCACTGCCGAAAGTGGCGGACCGGCCGAGAGCTCGACGCTCGCGCCTTGCCCGGCTCAGAGCAGCAGTAGCGAGGCTTAAACGGATGGCGAGAACGAGGACATCCGATGCCCGCAAAAAGGACACGCGGGAAAAGATTGAACTCGGTGGCCTGATCGTAAAGGCGGGCCTGCGATATGAAAAGCGCGCGCTTCTGCTCGGGGCGCTGGTCGAACTCAGTTGCAGGCTGAAGTCCGACGAAGGCGAGAGGGCACGGCTGATCGCCATTGGCGCGGAGGCCTTCAGCAATGACCATGAATAAGCTTGCGCTCGCGATCATTCCCATCGCGTTGATGATACTGATGGTTATCGGCATGGATGGGATCGAGCACTGGCTTTCGCCATTCGGCCAAACGAATGCGGCAAGGCAGACGCTCGGCCGCATCGGTATCGCAGCGCCCTATGTCAGCGCCGCGGCGATCGGGGTGATCTTCCTGTTCGCAAGCGCGGGCGCAGTGTCCATCAAGTTCGCCGGCTGGGGCGTTCTCGTCGGAGCCGCAGCAACGCTTCTGACGGCAGCACTACGTGAGGCAGCCCGTCTTTCCGCGTTTGCCGAAGATGTGCCCGCGGGTAAGTCCGTTGCCTCGCACTTGGACCCTGTAACATTGGTCGGCGCAGCTACAGCGCTGATGGCTGGATGTTTCGCGCTCCGCGTTGCGCTGATCGGCAACGCGGCCTTCAGACGCGCCGAGCCCAAGCGCGTGAAGGGACAAAGGGCTCTTCATGGCGAGGCCGACTGGATGAAGATGCGAGAAGCGGCGAAGCTTTTTGCCGGTACCGGCGGAATTGTCATTGGCGAACGCTACCGCGTCGACAGGGACAGTACGGCGGAGCAATCGTTTCGAGCGGGTGCTCCGGATACCTGGGGCGCTGGCGGCAAGCCACCATTGCTCTGCTTTGATGGGTCATTCGGGTCTTCGCATGGGATCGTCTTCGCCGGATCCGGCGGGTTCAAAACAACATCGGTGACAATCCCGACGGCACTCAAATGGGGTGGCGCGCTGGTCGTCCTCGACCCTTCGAACGAAGTGGCGCCGATCGTCTATCGGCATCGTAAAGCCGCTGCGCGGTTCGTCCGCATCCTCGATCCGAAGGAACCGGAAACCGGCTTCAATGCGCTCGACTGGATCGGTCGGTTTGGCGGGACCAGGGAGGAAGATATCGCCTCCGTCGCATCTTGGATCATGAGCGACAGTGGTGGTCCGCGGGGTGTGCGCGACGACTTCTTTCGCGCGTCGGCGCTACAATTGTTGACCGCGTTGATCGCTGACGTCTGCCTGTCGGGGCACACTGATCAGGAGAAGCAGACCTTACGACAGGTTCGGGCCAATCTGGCGGAACCCGAGCCGAAACTGCGCGAGCGGCTGCAGTCGATCTACGACAGTTCGAACTCCAACTTCGTGAAGGAAAACGTCGCCGCCTTCGTCAACATGACTCCGGAAACCTTCTCCGGTGTCTACGCCAATGCGGTCAAGGAAACGCATTGGCTGTCCTATCCAAATTATGCAGCCTTGGTGTCCGGTTCGACCTTCGCAACTGACGCCCTTGCTAGCGGTAAGACCGATTTGTTCATCAACATCGACATCAAGACCTTGGAGACGCATGCCGGTCTTGCGCGGGTGATCATCGGCTCGTTCCTCAACGCGATCTACAATCGTGACGGCCAGGTGAAAGAGAGGGCGCTCTTCCTCCTCGATGAGGTCGCGCGCCTCGGTTACATGCGGATCCTGGAAACCGCGCGTGATGCCGGCCGCAAGTATGGCATCACGTTGACGATGATCTACCAGTCCATCGGACAGATGCGCGAAACCTATGGCGGACGCGATGCCGCAAGCAAGTGGTTCGAGAGTGCGAGCTGGATTTCTTTCGCCGCGATCAACGATCCCGACACAGCGGACTACATCTCTAGACGCTGCGGCATGACCACGGTCGAGGTCGACCAGGTCAGCCGAAGTTTTCAAGCGAAAGGAACGTCGCGAACCAGATCAAAACAGCTTGCGGCCCGACCGCTGATCCAGCCACACGAAGTGCTTCGCATGCGCGCCGATGAGCAGATCGTCTTCACCGCCGGCAACCCGCCGCTTCGGTGCGGACGGGCGATCTGGTTCAGGCGCGAAGACATGAAGGCTTGCGTCGATGCGAACAGGTTCCACAAGATCGCACAAGACGTCTGAGCCTGTGGGATCGAGCCGGCACGAGGAGATCCGACCAAGGCTGATCCAGAACAATGAAGAGTATCGGAGAAATCAGCATCGCGACGACCGAAGGGCGGGATTTCGGGAATTCTCGTCGTGCGAAGGGCGGGAAACGGGCAGCCGCAGGAGCCTCAACTGAGTTACCCGAAGGGGAGGCGGGACCGACTGCACCCCGCACCTCGCACACAATTTTGCCGCACCCCCGCACTCGGAAGTTCAGTGGCGGGCTCAAGATCGAGAGAAGTTAAAAAACGGGGGCGAGCAAGCTGACCGTGTGAAACGAACGGCGGCTCGTCTGGGACCGCGCTTTCGATACATCACCGATATGAATCAATTCAAGCCAATCGATTCATAAGTGTCGTTGGACGCAGCCGCCGGCATCGACGATTCTAGCCCCATGATCTCTCAACCCTATCACCTTTATGTCGAACGCTCCGATCCAACGAGAAACATGGCACGCTACTATGCCATGTCGATCGAACCGAACCTCTTCGGCGACATTTGTCTCTTGCGGAAGTGGGGCCGCATTGGAACGAAAGGACAGATGATGGTCCATCATTTCGGCCGGGAAGAGGAGGCTGTGCTGCTGTTTCTCGACCTCGTCCGACAGAAACGGAAACGCGGCTATCGACCGCAAGCGTGCCTGTCACAATGACGATCGGCGCGGTGGCTCGCCGGCTCGAGGCCCGACAAGTCTGCGCGCCTCCAAAACTGCAAAGATTGGCACCGTGCTGGTTGCATGTAAAAACCTACGTCAGAACGGAGGCACTGCCCTGACACGGCCGTCTTGCTCCGCCAGGAGGACCTCGCGCTCTGCCCGTGCAAGTTCAAGCTCGGTCGCGATCTGACGACGCTCGCCAGCGCCAACGGCGTTCTTGAGCTCGGCCGGCAGTTCTTCGATGTGTTGCTCGATCGTCATCGTCGTCATCTCCTGTGAGAAAGATAACGTCTGCGGGTGGGGGAGAGAGCCGGGTCAAGGAGCGCCAGGCGCCCGCAGCGCGGCGGGTGGGGGAGCCGAAATGCGCGAGCATTTTGGGGAAACCGCCCGTCCTTGAGGCGGCCCTTTCACCACCTCAAAATGGGATGATCTGAGCAAATCCCAACCTCTCGTGTGGCAGCGAAAAGCCGGAAACCGTCGATGCCTGTTTCCGGCTTCAGACATGAGGCCCGGCCCCGCTGCGTGAGCGGGGCCGGTAGCTCCTCAGTCCCGGTTCAGGCGGGACCAGATGAGCTGGTATCCGTCTTCGCCATCGACTTCCGTCAGCGTCGCGTAGATCGGAGCCGGGAAGCTCGGGTCGTCGAGCTTGACCGAGAGGTAGTCGCGGTCCTGTTCGGAGCGCTTCTGCCAGGCGGCGCCCAGTTCAACGGTGCCCGCAAAGATGCGGAACTGCGGGCCCTTGTCCGAGGGGTTCTCGACGCGGGCGATGCGGGCCTTGACGTTGAGGGCGAGGGTGCGGATTGAGCCGGTGAAACCGTTTTCGTTTGCGGTGAAGGTGCCGATGGTAGCCATTGTCGTGTTCCCTTTTTTGCTGTTTCGGGCCGCTCCATTGCGGCCTCGATGGCAGTCGCAAAGGCCGGGGACGATCGGACCGCACCCGAATGGGCCGAAACACTGTGGAGGACGGAGCGAAGAAACTTTGATGTTTCGCGCGGAATGGCGGTGATCCGGGGTCCTCACTCGACATCGTCAGAGTGGGGTGGTCTCCGCCAGGGGATGAAAGTTTCGCAGCGCCGTTGCGGGGACACGAGAGAGGCGAAGCCGTTCCCGGGCAGACATGCCCCATCGAGCCCGCGGATGGTGCCCCGGCCGTTTATGAAAAGGGATATGACGGTGGCGATCGACATCAGACGATCCCCGACCGATAGCTGCACCGCGGCGACCCTGACGGGCCAGGACAACGGGCAAGACATGCTTCTCGCAGATCCTCGGGCAAGGCCAACTTGCAAGACCAAATTGCAGCGATAGAGTGATGTCGCGATTCGTCGCCTGATCATCGCGACGGCAAAGCCCTAAGCGGCCGCAGCTGGGTAGTGGACCCCTGATGACGTTGATCGTGGAAGATCCGGACCCGGGCCAGGACGCCATCACCAACAAGCGGGATTGGAATGCTCTCCATGCGGGCCTGTCTCCGCGCAGGCGATTTCTTGTCGCACCCAAACCGCGCTGGTCACCGTGCGGTGGCAAGACGTTCACCCGCCTGAATGCGCTCGGCTCGAGCACAGTCGTGACCTCGCGGATCCAATTCGTAAACCGTCATCAACACACGAGATTGACTCTGGTCTGCGTCCATTAGACAAGAATGCACGGTTGGAGAGGAAAACAACTCATGGCTGACGAGAACACTACCGAGATCCTAGAGACGACGACGCCGGCCGAGACCGCGCCGCCCAAAAAACGCCGGGGGCCGCAGCTTAAAAAGGCCGCACTCGAAGCAACCTCGGGAGAACCCGAGGCGGCTGCTGTCCCGAAGACCAGGGGGCGCAAAAAGCCGACGGCGGACAATACCTCAGAGCAGTCGCAGACATCGACCAAGACCAAGGCAAAGAACCTCGCTAAGAAGACCGTGAGCGCCACGGCGACAAACCAATCGGTGGAAAAGCCAGCTCCAGCCCTCGACGAGTTTGCAGATCTTCTACAGCTTGAAGAAGAGAACGCGCGGCTCCGCAAGGCCTTGGCCGAAAAGCTCAGGGCTGAGAATGCTGATCTGCGCAAGCGGCTTGGTCTTGATTGATAATTCGGCGATGGACCGATCGAATTGCGCGATCGGTCCCCGTCATCGCATTCGTGCTGGTCGATCCAGGAACCAGCAAGGATGCCAGAGCGATTGCTCGGGGTGACGCCACACGATGAAATCACCATGGAAGTATCTGGTTGAACTGGCCTCTCTGGGGCGAGCGGCAAAGGAGCCAGACCGCGCGCCGGAATCCCCGACCGACCAGCCGCGTACGCCACCAGTTGCGCCAGCAGATGCCCAAACGGCCCAAAGTCTCCCGGACAACGAGACTGCAGAGCCCATGGCGGAAGTGTCGAACGAGACGGCTGCCAATCTCGATTTAGCAATTACAGACTCCGTTTCTGCGCCCGTAGACCAAAGCAGAGAGGCGGGCCCCGTTTCGATTGATCGGCCAACCGATACGTTGCTTCCGGATCGCGCACGTTCCACCCAACCACGTCGCTCTAACGGGCAAATTCGGACTAAAGCCAAAAGGGTCAAGAACCTTGTTGTGGAAGGCGACGTCCCGTTCGGGGGCGTGAACTCCGCAGTCCAGCCACCGCCCATGACCTTCCTCGAAGAGGTTACCGCGCTGGATCAGGAAATCATGCAGCTGAGGCATCAGCTTGCGGCAAAGTTGCGATTGCAGAACAGGCAGCTCAAGAAGATGCTCGATCGCTATGACGCATAATGGGCGCTCGCGCTCTTGAACACGGGATACCTGACGATTTCCCCGAATACGAAGATGAGCAACGCCAGGCGACGACCCTCGGCGAGAGTGTAAGCAACTTCAATGAACATTTGCGCGCTCTGCCAAGTACGCTCATTTAGGCAGCGCAGTTAGTTCGCGGCCGCCAAGCGACAAATACCCAACGCGACGTCGAACGACTTTTCGAACGCGGGTACCGGCAGGAATTCGTAGCGCGAATGGAAGTTGTAGGCGCCAGTAAAGAAGTTCGGCGTCGGGATGCCGCGTGCCGCGAGCACCGCACCATCGGTACCTCCGCGCATCGAGATCAGCTTCTTTTCGATCCCAAGCTCGTTCATGGCCTGGAACAGCAGAGTGACGGCCCGATTGTCGCGCTCGAGGCTGGTGGTGATGTTTCGATAGGTGTCGGTGATCTGATAGCGAATGTTACCGGTGGGATAATTTGAGCGGATGCGCTCCGCTCCCTCGGCGATCCCTCGCTTGCGCTGATCAAAGCCCTCGGTGTCGAAGTCGCGGATCAGGCAGGTCAGTGTCGCCTCGCTGTCATTGGCGACGAGATCCTTGAACCAGAAGAAGCCCTGGCGACCGGCGGTGTTTTCGGGCGTATCGTTGCGCTCGAAGTGCGAGACGAAATCGAGGGCCATCGACAGCGGATTGACCAGCGTTCCCTTGGCCGACATCGGATGGGCGCTGACACCGGCAAAGACGATCTCCGCGGAGGCGGCGTTGAATGTCTCGAGCACCACTTCGCCGAGTTCGCAGCAGTCGATCGTATAGGCAAAGTCACAGGGAAATCGCGCAAGATCAAGCGCCTTGGCACCACGCAAGCCGATCTCCTCGTCGGGCACGAAGGCGACAAAGACGTCTCCATGCGCTTGGCCGTCGAGCCGTCCAAGCAACGTCATGATCACCGCAATGGCCGCCTTGTTGTCGGCTCCGAGCACGCTCGTGCCGTCGCTGACAATGATGTCCTCGCCCTCCCAGGAACGAATCTCCGGATGCTCGACGACACGGACCCAGATGTCCTCCTTGGCATTGAGGCAAAGATCCTTGCCATCGAAGCGCAGGATCTGCGGGCGGATGACGGGCGACAGTCCGACATCGACCGTGTCGAGATGGGCGATAAAGCCGATCGAAGGAGCGTCGGGCCGACTACCGCGTTTGACACCTGTGACGATGGCATGGGCATCAACGAGAACGTCCTGCAAGCCAACAGCCCGCATCTCGTCGGCAAGCAGGGCGGCGAGTGCCGCCTGTCCCGGCGACGAGGGCAGGGATTGTTCACGGCCATTGCTTTGGCTCTCGATCGCAGCATAGCGGAAGAAGCGGCTGATGAGCTGTTTACGGACGTCCATGGTTATTCCTCGTACGCAAGATGCGGGCCGTGTCGGCCCGCGTTGTTGTGGCGATGAGCCGGTACAACACCGACTAGACGCAGATGATGCCGACACCTTCCGAGATCTGGATCTCGGTGCCGAGCCCGGCCGACTGCTCCCCGAGCCGCGCCAAGATGCGCTCGGCGCTTGTCCCTGTCGCCAGATGCGGTGCCAAACGGCGTTCCAGCACGCCGTCCTCTAGTGCCGCGTCACCGCCGATGACCACCGGATGCAGTCTGATCTCGACGAGACGGTTGTCGGCATCGAAGGTCGAGGCCGCCACCACGCTCTCCCAGACCTCCCGCGCCGTCCAGGTCGACTTCTCTGAGCGCACATGGAAGATGAAGTTGCCGAGGCTGTAGAAGATCGGCCGGCCCCGGTAGATCTCGATCGGCTGCAGCACCGGCGCACCGTGGCTGACGAACATCGACGCCCCGGCGTCGATGCAGGCCTTGGCGACACCGCTCACCCAGTCCGGAACCTGATACCAGTCGGATGCCCAATGATGATGGTGCAGATAGGCGACCACCAGCGATCTATCCTTCGCCGCATTCGCGATGGCGGCAAGGTTCCTCTGAAGATCCGCCTCATTGATGCTGACGCTGCGTCCGCATTTGTCGGAGCGCTTGAACACAGCGCGGGCAAGGGCGACCTCGGTGTCCGGGTCCAGATGCGGGCGATCATCCGGCTGGCTGTCATTGGCAAGATCGATCGCGGTATAACCAACCCGGTCACGGATCGCTTCCAGCTGTTCGAACGTTTCGCCATCCACCTCGATCCTCTGGCTGATACCGAGCCGGTTGACGCCCGGACGTGCTGGACGATTGTTCTCACCATCCGCGGCATACATGAAGTCGGGACCGGGACCGCCGTCCATCGCAACGACGGCAACCGGCCGGCCGGCGATCGTCGCACGGCTCGCCCGCGAGACTTCTTGCTGATCGCGACCAAGACCGGCATGAAGGAAGCCGCGTTTTTCGACCTCTTCCAACGTCGAGAGCACGCCGGAGGGACCGAGGTCGAAAGCATGGTTGTTCGAAAGCGACAGCGCCTCAAAGCCGATGTCCTGGAGGCAATCGAGCACGAGCGGATCGCTGCAGCCAAAGAACGAACCTTTGAGCGGCCAGCCGCCGTAACGTCCAAGGATGGTGCTTTCGAAATTGGTGAAGGCGAGATCGGCCTCGCGCAGCAGTGACTGAACCTTGCGGAATGCCGGAACGGTGATGTCGCGGATGTCGTGCTTGATCAGCGATTGGCCCGTCAGGGCAAAAGTGAAGCGTTCTTTCATGGAAGGACTTTCTGGGGCGATGCGCACCAGCCTTTTCGAATGTCTGATGGTTGCGGGCTCCACCCACGCGCACGGAACTGCAGCGCGGCTCAGCATATGAAGCGCTGAGGACGAGCGGCAATCAGGGTGCGGGTGTAGGCATTGTCGGAGCGTGAGAAGATGAAGTCCGAGGACCCAAAGTCCTCGACCCGGCCGTTTTTGAAGATGTAGACGGCGCTGCACATCGCCTGGACGATGGCGAGATCATGCGAGATGAACACCATGGTCATATCTCGCTCAGCAATCGTCTCCTTCAATAGCGTGACGATCTCGGCCTGCACCGAGACATCGAGGGCCGAGGTCGGCTCGTCGGCGACGATGATCTCGGGATTTGCGAGCAGCGCCCGGGCGATACAGACGCGCTGCTTCTGGCCGCCGGAAAGCTGATGCGGATGGCGGGAAAGCAGGCTGCAGGCAAGACCCAGCCGATCCATCATCGCGCCCGACGCTTCGGTTGTCGGCCTATCCCGGGAACCCACCCTTGCGCCGAACCGGATGCTTTCCTCCAGTGTCTCGCCGATGGTCAAACGCGGGTTCAAGGAGACGGACGGATCCTGGAAGATCATCTGCACCCGGCCGAGAAGACCACTGCGAAAGCCGCTTGAGGTAGCCTCGAAGGTTTGCTCGCCGATAACAATGCGGCCCTCACGCGCCGTTTCGAGACCGGCAAGGATGCGGCCGAAGGTTGTCTTGCCGCTGCCGCTCTCGCCGACGATCCCAGTAATCGTCCCGCGCGGCAGGCGGATTCCGATATCGCGCAGACCAAAGCTTGGCCGTTTCTGCCCCCAGACAGATCCCAAACCGAACCCGCGTGGTGAGAACTCCTTCGCGATGCCTTCGGCCACAAGAAGTGGACGCCCCGCGTTGCCGGTGGCACGAGAACCGCCCTGATCATCACCGTCTCCCGCCCTGTCTTCAATATTCGCCACCTTTTCCGGCATGCGAAGCCGTGGAACCGCTGCCAGCAGCTTCTTCGTGTAGTCGTGGCTCGGCCGATCGAGGATGGCAGCGGTTTGATCCGATTCCACCACCTGGCCATTCTTCATAACCAGTACCCGGTCGGTGATCTCGGAGATCACCCCCATGTCGTGGGTAACGAGGATGACGGAAACACCGGTCTCATTGACGAGGGTCCTGAGGAGTTCAAGGACCTGCCTCTGCACGGTGGCATCGAGTGCCGAGGTCGGCTCGTCGGCAACGATGATGTCGGGCGAGCCAGCAAGAGCGATAGCGATCACGATGCGCTGCCTTTGGCCGCCGGAGAACTGATGCGGGTAGTTTCGGTATCGCTGCTCAGGCTCGGGAATGCCAACACGGGCAAGCAGATCGATTGCCCGGGCGCGGGCTTCACGTCTCGAAAGCGATGGGTCGAGCGTTAGGCAGGTTTCCTCAACCTGACCTCCGATGCTCATCAACGGATCAAGGGAAGCGGTGTGATCCTGAAAAATCGCCGAGATCCGCGTTCCCCGTAGCCCCTCGCGCTCCTCGGTCGTCATCGCGTCCACGACCTTGCCTTCGAAGCTGATTGTTCCTGACGTCTGCTGGAACTCCGGCGCAAGCAGGCCGAGGATGGCATTGCCGACTGTCGACTTGCCAGCACCTGACTCGCCGATAATGCCAAGAATCTCTCCACGGCTGAGTTCGAAGTTGACACCGCTGAGGATCGTCGTCGGACCGGCCCTGGAAACATAGCGAAGGCTGAGATTCTCGACGCGCAGCAAGGGCGGCTGTGGTGCCGAGGCGGATTGGGACGACCTGTGAGGCGTCGTCACATGTTGTACTGTCATCGCGTCTGGTTCCTTGGATCGAGGCTGCGGCGAGCGTCCTCGCCGACGAGATTGATGCTGGCGATCAGGCCGAAGAGGGCGAGGCCGGGAAACAGGCTGATCCAGTACTGACCGGTCATCAGATACTGAAAGCCGTTGGCAACGGCGGAGCCGAGCGACGGCTTGTCGATCGGAACGCCGAGGCCCAGGAAGGACAGCGTCGCCTCCAGCGCCACGGCATGGCCGACCTCGATCGGGATCAGGGTGATCGCCGGCGCGATGCTGTTTGGCAGCAGGTGACGAAAGAGGATCCGGAATGTCGGCAGCCGCATCAGCCGGGCGGCATCCATGTAGCTCTTCTTGACCTCGCTGAGTGCGACGCTCCGGGCGATACGCGCATACGTCGCCCATTGCACAATGACCAGTGCCAGGATGATCCGGTCGATGCCCGGTCCGAGCGTGACGATAGCAATCAGCGCAATCAGGATGGTCGGCAGGCTGAGCTGCAGATCGACGAGCCGCATGATCACGACATCGACCCATTTGCCGAAGTAGGCGGCACTGACACCGGCGGTCAGCCCGATCAGGGCGGCCACAGCGGAACTGACGATCGATACAACAAGGCTGATGCGCAGGCCATAGACGATGGTGCTAACGATATCGCGGCCGAGACCGTCGGTTCCAAGAAGATAGAGATATCCTCCGCTGCCCATTGTGACCGGTGGCGAGGACGCCTCCCAACCGAAGATCTGCAACGGATCGTACGGGTTCTGGGGTGCGATCAAGGGGGCGGCAATGGCAACGAGGATGTAGCTGGCTAGCAGCAGCTTGGACGCGGTCAGCACCGGTCCGTATCGACGCTTCTTAAAAGCGCTCAAGATTTGGGCTTTCATGACGGATCACTTTCATGAGGACAGGCGCACGCGCGGATCGAGCACCGCGTAGAAGAGGTCGACGAGGGCGTTGAGCACAACGAAGACGACAGCGATGAAGGTCAGCGTCGCCATTACCACCGGACGGTCGAGCAGCTGGATCGAGTCGATGAGAAGCTTGCCGACACCCGGCCACGAGAAGATCGATTCCACCACCACGGCAAAGGCAAGCATGCCGCCGAACTGCAGGCCGATGATCGTCACGATCGGCACGCTGATGTTCGGAAGCGTGTGACGGATGAGGATGCGCCGCCAAGAGAGCCCTTTGGCGCGGCAAAACCGGGTGAAGTCCTGGCTCTCGACCTCGATCGTGCCGGAGCGCGACAGCCGCGCGATCAACGCGATGTTCGGAATGGCCAGCGCCAGGGCCGGGAGCACGAGGTGCCACAGTCCGTTGGCCGTCAGCCAACTCCAATTCTCACCGAGAACGCGCACGGTCGAGCCGCGGCCGCCGGACGGAAACCAGCCGGTCAGGATGGCGCCCACAAGGATCAGCATCATCGCCAGCCAGAAGGAGGGGATGCTCAACGCGGAGACGCTGACGTTCAGCAACGTTCGATCGAACAGTGTGCCATTCCGGCGGCCGGCGAGAAGTCCAAGCCCGGTTCCGAGGGGTGCCGCGATCAGCATGGCGATCGAAGCAAGTTCCAGCGTCGCCGGCAGCTTGCGCATCACCAGTTCAAACGCCGGCTGATGATAGATGTAGGAGGTGCCGAAGTTGCCGCTGACGACATTGCCGACGAAGACGAGGTACTGGCGCCAGATCGGCTGATCTAGACCGAGCACGATTGTGGCTAGCCGAATGTCCTCAGCCGTGGCGGTTTCTATGTTGACGACGTTGAAGACCGGATTGCCGACGCTGTGGAGGCCAACAAAGCCGATCAGCGACATGGCGATGAGAAGGAGAAAGGCCTGTGACAACCTTCCGAATGCGACAGAGATCATGCCCATGAGCACTTACTCCTTCGAAGCCAAGGTCTGCATCGCCGTCGTCCAGCCGCGCGGATGCATGACATAGGATCCAACGCGCGGGCCGTAACCGACGATGTGGTGGAAGTGGTAGAGGGGGATGATTGGCTGGTCCGCCATGACAAGCTCGGTGGCTTCGGCAAGTGCCGCGTTGCGCTCCGGGCCGACCGCAATGCTCTCGGCTTCAGCCAACTTGGCATCGAAGGGAACGTTCCGATACTTGCCGAAATTCAGCGCACCGGTTCCGCGAGCCGGGTTGGGCGAGGCGACCAGTGCGCGAAGGATGATGTCGACCGCCTCGCCGGAGGTGCCGCCATACCAGACTGCGTAGTCGCCGGCAGCCCGCTTGGTGTTGAACACAGAGAACGGTGCGGCCGAAGGCTGGGCGGCAACGCCGATCCGAGCCCAGCTTTGCGCGATCGCCTGCAGACTCTCGGCATCCCCGGGGTAACGGCCGGCCGGTCCGGCAAGGACGAGGTTGAAGCCTTGAGGATATCCGGCCTTGTCCATTAGAGCCTTTGCCTGCTCAAAGTCGGGTCCCTCGGGCAAGAGCTTGGCCGAGGTGCCGGGCAGGCCGGTCGGGAATACCTGCGACGCCGCCGTGCCGTAGCCGGCAAGGATTTTGTCGACGATAATGCCGCGGTCCGTTGCCAGTGCCAGCGCCCGCCTGACCAGTGGGTTTTTAAACGGATTGGCGATCGGCGCGCCCGATTTGTCCGTCACTCCAGGAAGAATGTCCCGGTCAACGTCAACCTGAACGAAGTTGATGCGAGCGGCACCGATACTGGCGATCCAGGCACCACGATGCTTCAACCCGTCGACATCGCGGGCAGGGATGGCGTCGGCGACATCGACCTCGCCGGTGCTGAGCGCCGCCACCCGCGCGGCCGGGTTCTCGATCACGCGGAAGGCAACCTTCCGCCAGGCTGGTGTGCCGCCCCAATAGCCGTCGTTGCGGGTAAGTCCGAGATTCTCACCGGAGCTCCAGCTTTCGAAGCGATAGGGACCAGTACCTATGGGCGCAGACCCGGCATTGAGCTTCTCGGTTGTCTCGAAGCCCTCCGCCGGCTTGTTCATCATGAAGATCGAGGAGAAGAGAAGCGGCAGGTTCGCAGCCCCGCCGTTTGTCTCGATGACAATTGTGAGGGGATCAGGAATCGAGATCGCCTTGATGCCGCTCACCGACGAGCGAAAGCCGCCGCTGGGTGGCGTGAGGAAATCCCGGATGCGCTCGATCGAATAGACGACGTCGTCTGCATCAAAAACCGAGCCGTCATGAAAACGGACCCCGTCGCGGAGCTTGAATTCCCATTTTGTGTTAGAGAGCGCCCGCCAGGAGATAGCAAGACCGGGCTTCAGCTCGAGTCCTTCATCCTGATAGACGAGCCGCTCGTAGATATGGGAGAGCAGCGAGGTGTTCTCGTTGAGATTGGCGTAATGCGGATCGAGCGTCATCAGCTTGTAGGACGTGGCGATGCGCAGTTCACCATCTTCCTGCGCCAGGACCGTCACGGGCAGCGCGCTCCAAAGCGGGACCGAAAGCAGAAGCGCCGGCAGGAGGCGCGAGTAAAGGTGTCTTCCCAGTTTCATGTGCGGTTCCTTCTTGTTTTTTTGACAGAGTCAGAGGGTCGCTCCGGAAGGCTCCGGCGCGGGGGAAATCAACCGGTTAGTCGGGCGGACTTGCTCAGCTGTTTTGCAACGTCGCCTGGGGTTCGCACGAACGAAGGCGGCGCGGTGGATCAACAGCCGCGTCGATCGCGATGAGATCAGCCATCGCCGCGCGTATTTGTGGCCACGGTTCATCCATACAGGTAGGGGAGGGCTGACCGCGATGCAGGATCGCGTCGACTTGGGCAATGATTCCTGTGATCGACACGGCAGATGTCTGCCATAAGGCCTGTGCGGCCAGTTCCTCTGCCAGCGCTGCCTGATCCTCTACTTCGAGGGCCTCGTTGTAGGCGCGGGAGCCGTCATGCTGTTCTGAAGCGGACAGATCACCTGAGAAGAGTGAGGTTTCGAGCTGCTGCTGATGCACCGTCGATTCGCTCAGACGGTCCCAGGCGTGGCGCCACTGGTGCCAAGCTTCGACCGCGGGATCGTCGGCGCAACGGCTAAACCTTGGATTTTGACGGGCAGCAACCTCTGGATTTGTGGGTAATGACGCCGCCGCGAGAGAATGAGAATCTCTCCGGGTGACCATAGACAAAGTTCTGCTATTGTCGGAATCAGCCATGATCCGAGCTCCTGACAGCTTGGGTTGCGGTCAGATCGAGCAGGTGTTCGAGCACCTGTTCGATCGTCGGCTGCAATTTTTCCTACAAAATGATAGAAGTCAATCAGAAAGTTTGCCTTGAATAACGATCTTCTTACGACGGAGCAATGCCGGGGTGCGCGGGCTATGTTGGGCTGGAGCCAAGCGGAACTGGCCAAAGCAGCAAACGTGTCTCGACAGACTATTGCCGATTTCGAGCGCGGCGCTCACACACCGATTAGCAATAATATTGCGAGCATTGTCTCCGCGTTTGAGAAGGCCGGCATCGAGTTCATCCCCGAGAATGGCCGCGGGGTGGGGGTTCGATTCAGAAAGTAGTCGCCGAGACTGACTCCTCGCAATGGCACGCGCCCCGCGCTACGCAAGCAGCCGCAGCGAGAGGCTGCCGGCGACAGCCTCAGCGGGAGGCTGTTGGTAATGGCAGCCATCTCAATTGCCCGTGCACAATCGCGTGCGGGGACTATTAATTTTCACAGCCTCTGTCATGAATATGCTGTCTGTGAATTCGAACGCTCAGACGCCGGGTCTCTTCTTGCTCACGCGAGAAGAGACCTTTTCTTTTAGAGCGCCTTGTTCACAACTTGCGCGGCCACACTCACCAGGAGCGCAGCGAGGGTAACGGCGGCGCCGCAGCGCGCAAATTTTATGCGGCGCCGTCGAGCGCCAGTCCAGTCATATCCCATCGGTCATCTCCCTGCGACGTGCTGGTCCCCTTCGGCTACAGACCGCGAGACAAAATCGCCGCTTTTCAAACCGACGCTCATTGCGGGTGCCTCATTCCCTTTCAGACAGGATAATGCGCAGCGCCCGAATGACATCGGCCGCATCGATCAACGTATCCCTGATGTCTTCAGTGGATAGATCTCGCGCGCGGGCAGAGGCTATTCCCAAATTGATCAACACGTCGTTGGCGCGCCTGCTTCCTCCGACGTTAGCCTGTTCGCGCATTTCCCGGATTGTATCGACCGATCGGTCGAGGAGCCGACTTACTTCCGAAGGCGTTAATCTCTCGACTTCGTTGGCGGCTCTGATCAGTTCTGAGATGAACGCGTTTGTGTGAGACATACTGGCCTGAGTAAACAATAGTCCTTGCATTTGAACGCGCGTCCGTTTCGCACGTCAACTCTTCCCTCGAAAGCAACGTCCCGCAATCGGGTCGGCTTCCCGAGGCTCGCTCCATTTCCAGTCTGGGCCGGGCTTGTTACGATAACTCTCGATGGCCTAAAAAGAAGCCCTGCCATTGAGGCAGGGCGAGGATTGCATCCAGATGGCTCACTGGACGCGGGGAAATCTGCATCGATCATCAGAGAATGCTACCGAACAAAGGACACGGAAGGGAAGGTCTGATTTCTCGATTCCGGTACGGTTCGGCAAATAATCTCACCTGGACCGAACGGCGGCGCCAAGCGCAGAAACATGATAATCTCATCGTGCTTCTCATCATGGCCGAGGAACCCGTCTGGGATACAGCCGACCTCGACAAATCCATGGCGTTCATAAAAGCGCATCGCTGCCGAATTTTCCGCGCTCACGGCAAGCTCAAGCTGAATAACTCCGTGAGCGAGTGCGTGGTCTATGACCTCCCGCAAGAGGTTCGCGGCAATCCCGGTGCCGCGTTTACCCTTCCTGACATAAACACTGACAAGCTTTCCACGGTGGGCCATTTTTCTTGCATGTTCAAACCTGAGCCCCATCATGCCGACGGGCTGCCCACCAAGAAAAGCGGCGAACACCGGCTGGCTCAGATGTTGACGCCATTGGCGGTCGGAGAGGCGAGCCCAATCCGCAAACACGCTCGCATACGAAAATGGTTCGTGAGAAAGCGCCTCCAGGCGTAAACGTCGAAACACATCGACGTCCTTGACGGACAGTCGCCTGACGACCAATTGATCAGCAATCGGCATATTGTCCTCCACGATAGCACTCGAAATGTTATGCCGCGGACGCTCTTCGAACGAGCTGTCGCCTCAATGAACCTCTATTAAGTGCACTGTCATTCACGAACGCGACCACTGCCATTCGGGAGATCCAGCGGAGATGAACCCACCGTGCGTCTGCTCGGAAAGACGTGCCCAGGCCGGGTCCATCGTAAAGCTCGCGAGATCGCCGACCGCCTGCACCAAAGGCATCTCAGCATATCGCGACAGGAGCGTTTCGACCCCGCCGGAATCCCGAATCTCGGCCAACGGGTCGCCGCTAGCAGGCTTCAAAACGCGATGGCCCCAAAGCCCGGGTCGCGCGTCGCGGCGCAGTTCAGCCAAAAGCCCTGACTGACCTGATTGCGCGAATCCCAAGGCTGCAAGATAGCGCATGAGGGGGTAGTAGATGACCTGGCGGCATCCTCCAAGAACTCGTACGCCGGGCAAGATCGAGGTCACCAGAAACACGGTGTAAAGGCTTGGCACCAGTTCGCGTTGCCGAAGCGCGCCTGCGACACTTTCGCGCCGATACGCGATTTCAAAGTTCGACGCGTTGCTCGCCCTAAGCACGTTATCTTGCAGGCGAAGCGGAACAATCCTGCCTTTTTCCATTCCCCAGAAGAAATCGGTCGTTCGACGAATCCATCCCAGCCAAGACCCCGCATTGAGCCGATCAATCGCGTTTAGGATGCTCTCGGCCAGCGCAGCGTTTCCGATGAACGCGGTCGAAAACCACGAGGCGGCATCATCGAGATGATCTGCAACCAGATCCGCTATGTCGAAATCATCAAGCTGAAGCAGATTGGCAGAAAAGGGGAGGTTACGGCGCCACAGCATCTGATTGGCCTGCGAGATCGCATCGGCAGCTGTCTCAAATTCATCTGAAGGCAACGCAGCGAGG
The DNA here is from genome assembly GCF_001424825.1 of Ensifer sp. Root31. Taxonomy (NCBI): domain Bacteria; kingdom Pseudomonadati; phylum Pseudomonadota; class Alphaproteobacteria; order Hyphomicrobiales; family Rhizobiaceae; genus Ensifer; species Ensifer sp. Root31. Next base: position 85,276 of record NZ_LMCO01000014.1, read on the forward strand.
AGATCCGCGGCGAAGCTGTTTTGGGCCGGCTCGCCTCGGGAATTTGAAAGGGCAAAGCGAACTGGGCCGTTGGATCCAAGGATGCTGAACGAGTCCATTCGGCTGCGAGGGAGCCCAAAGACGTTCAGCGGCTTCCCCTCCACCCAGACCCAGCCGGGGCCCTTTTTGGCCTTTTCAGCAAAACTGACAGTCGAGGCGTGATACGTGATGTACCAAGCAAGCTGTTGCGCCTTCAGGCCCAACAAACTGAACACATGCGTGTAGAAGGCGTCCGGCTCGATGAGCAAAAGGCAATGCGGGCCCGTCTGAAGGGTAGGCGACCTCCACATTTGATCACCGGCGCTTCGGGCTCCTTCAACGCCGTAGCCGGACTTGAGAGCAGTCCGCTCGATACATTTGCACAGCAGTGTCATAGCATGGTGACGCACGGAACATCCCGAGTGAAATTCCCTGGCATCGAAAGCCGCTGCGGCGTGATCCTTCAGCGGCCGCTCCCAGTAGGGGACGAGATGCGGCATCAACTCCGACAACACCCGCTTCACGTTAGCTACACTGCAGTATCGGCCATCGGGTAGGGGATACGTCATCTCAAGATGCCAACCGTCTTGGCGCGAGTGGCATCATCGTGTTCGCACTGCGCCAGCTGAGATCAGGTGCCAATGGCTCGACATCGGTATCGACAATTGCCACTGGCAAACGCTCATAGCAGTAACCAGGAGGGATCGCTGGTTTCAGCATCAACGAAAGAAGCTCCAGTATAGCCGCCCGTGAGTTGGACGAGACGATGGTGTAGAAGTTGCCGCTGTTCCAGGTCAGCACCGAGTAGCGAAAAAACATCCTGAGAGAGGAAACCGTCGTCGAAAGATCGACCTGCAGGCCCGCCATGGTGTTCAGGACCTCGTCCTTCTTTCTTGAGATGTCACCAGTCGAAAAGTATCGGGTTTTGAAAAGCTCGTCCTTTTGGCGCTCGCGTTCCTCATAGATTTCGCGATCCACATGCGCGAGTTTTTGCACCTGAACGAGAATGCCACCCGGTCGGATTCGGGGCGCTACGAAGTCTAACTGCTTGATGCGGTCGCGATCGTACATCTGGAACGTTGTGTCCTCGAAAAGGACGTCAAATCCATCGCTGAAAACGAAAAGTTCCGGATCGTTCGCGTATCTCTCGTCGGTGAGCTCGAAGAACGGGCCGTGGAAGAAGTGTGCATGTTCACTTCCACGGTTTGCCACAAACGACAACCGATTGGCCGCCGTTGGGCTACAGCAAAGTGCTTCGATACGACCATTGCCGAGGGTCGCCAGCGTACGCGCGAGGCATCCGGTTCCAGTACCGAGCGTATATATTGTCGTCGGCGCAGCGCTTTGCGCCCAGATCCGCAATGCAAAGGAGAGTATCGCCGCTCCCAAGCGGCCTTCCTCTTCAAGCCTGTAGGGAATGCTGGCGAAGTAATGGCTATCGAAGTGCCCCCAGAGACGTCGATGCGTGTCCGAAAAGACCGTGGCTTCCAGGTCGAAGTCGAGCAGGCTAAGGTCAAGTCTTGGCTCGGCAAGGTCTGGCGCTCCAGATTCACCGCTGGCAGTTCTTTCGAAGAAACCCGCAAACGATGTGAGCCTCGGCGCTTTGCGCCAATGTTCAATTGTTGACCGATCCACCATAGCTATCTCCATTGCCGTGGCGGCGTAGATCAGCAATTCGCACTAACCGAAACGCCTTCCGTTGCCGCTCAGGAGTTTCTATTTGTGAACCCGGGCGAGGGGACCGCCAATCTACCGAAATCGGTAGGCTAATCTTTCGGGGCCCGCAGACATCCCAGGGGTACTGAGGAGCCGCACACGGTCAGAGTTTGACCAACTCCAGGAAGCTCGCCAAGGCAACAGCGTGATGGCTTGTTAAGGCACCCAGTTTGAGCCGTCCGGAACGAAGATACAACTTGACCGCACTTTCTGAGATTCCGAGATCCGCAGCTATTTGCTTGGAGATCCGCCCCCTCGCCAGCAGTTGCAGACACTGGCTCTCTCGCCCGGAAAGTTTGCGAATTCGCTCGGCCTTTCGAAAACCGAGACCGTCAAGCACCGTCTCATGCAAATAGTGGGAAAGGATCTGCATCTCGTGGACGCTTGAATCGCGTAAGCGCGTCCATTCCCTTCTCGGAAGGCTTGAGGTCGCAGAGAAGAGACTGCGTTCGCCATTCGCGCCTCGGATCGGGATCGTCAAACCTTGGGAGCCAACCCCATAAAGGAGCGCTTCTTTAAACAGTCGGCGAGCCGGCTTCGACCGCCAATCGAGGGCAGACCAATCCACAGGAAGAAGGCCCCACCGCATAACGTCGATAACCGGGTCGCTGCCGAAGTAACCCCTTTCGAGATATTCAGCAGTCCACGCATCGGGATAGGTCGTGCAGAAATACGGATACGTGTTCGACGCGGCTCCCGCACTGACCACGAGGAACGTCATGTGCGCCATCTCGTATCGCGCGCAAAGCTCGTCGAGTGCGCGACAAATGTCTTCGCGATGCTCCACTGCTCGCAGCGCAGTCAAAGACGAAGACAGTCTATATAGTTGATTAGACGAAGGCTTCGTTTGTCCGGCATCGTTTCTTTCGCTTCAAAGGTCCAATCCTAACCCAAGCATTTCGGCAGAGAAATTGCAGGAAACACCAGGGAGTAAACGAAATTGGGTAGCGTTTTAGTTGAGCCCGATGAGGTCTCCCCCTGCCGATCGGAATCGTCTTAAGGCAATGACGTGAACCGGAGTTGTCGATCTGTGCCGCTCGTTTATTGTCAAGAAGACCTCGTTTGCTGTGTCGCCGCAAACTCGCGGACAGCCTGAGTAAGGTGCTCAACCAATGACACGCCATCGATGAAGCCGGCATGATCGGCATAATCGAGCTGGGAGGGAATGGAGAAGCGCACACGCGAGATCACACGCCGAGCCCCCAAGGAAGCACGAAAGTTTCCAAGTTATCGCAGAGCCCTTTGACAAGAGCGAGGAGCTCGAGACTGCAATCAAGCTTACAAGTGCGTCCTGCAAGCACATCGCAGCCACCGTCGGGTCATGGGCACGGCGATCTGGGGCAGAGCGCGAAACCTATGCCAGCAGTGGAAAAGGCACGACGTGTGGCCGGATTGTTCCGTGTCGGAATCAGGAGCAGGGGGGCGGGTAACACCCTCAGGCATTCGCTAATCTATTCTGCCATCGCGGATTTGACAGACGACCTCAGAGCCGCTCCTCGATCGGCACGCAGCGGGCAGGTGTTTAAAGGGCGGAACGACGGCGGATGTTTGCACCTGAGGACAGACCCGCGCAAGCGCCACAGCTTCTCATCAGCAACGATCGGAACCGCCAAGAGATTGCTCTGACTGTAAAGAACGGACGTTGTGGAGCTCACGGATGCGGACGCTGCTGACTCCGGCATTTTCACCTGGGACATAACGAAGGACCTTGTCTATGCAGATTCAGCCTTGGCTGAGCTTTTTGGACTTGTCGCAGAGAAGACCGACCGGGGACTTCCGCTCAGCATTACCTTGATCGTGTGCATCCCGAAGAGCGGGCATATGTCGCCAAACAAATTACCGACACCATTGTCGGAGCACGAGCGCAGGAATCTATCTACCTAGTCAGGACGCGAAACGGCCAGTATGTTTCTGTGATCGTCTTCGCCCGATGTTTTCGCAATCGCAACGACACACCCGTGCTCTATCCCGGTATGGTTGTTCTTGAAAGCGCGGCCGCCGCAAACAACCACCGAGCCCACTAGCTTTCCCCTCGGGTGCCGCGTTCCGTCCGTTCAAAACCGCTTGAGCATTCTTTCGAGCTCCGCATTCTCGGCGCGAAGCTGGTTGGCGAGCAACTGCCGAAGACGTTTGTTTTCAGCATCAAGTGCGGCCAACTGGTCTACGGTGACTGGCGTGGTTTCAGCACTCGCTAGTGGCTTTTGAGGCTCATCCGCAGCTTTGCTATCGGGCATCACGGCGCGAAGTATTCGCCTTCGAGGCGTTTTTTTGGCGATCTTGCCGGTATTCTCTATCGGAAGCTCGATTGCGGTCGGCGCAGGCTCAGCAACGTCCTCAAGAGAAGGCGAAATCGGCGCGGTGCTATCCGCGCTATTCCCAGTTGGATCTGACGGCACCTCAAGGGCAATTTCTTCAGCGACGGGTTCGAGCGCCGAAACCAGCTCACATGAGGCAGTTGGGGCTATGACCTCTTGAACGACGGGTCGGATGGCGCCGAACAAATGAGACGATTGGTCTTCAACTTCGCGGGCAAGGGCCTGGATATTCACATTGCCCCAAATCGAGGTCACCTGCGTCTTTGGCATACGGCGTCCGGATTTGTACTCAACGATGAATCGACGTTGTGGTGGCTTCATACGTTTGCACCTCAATGCGGTTTGTGCCGCAACCTCTTGCGGCACCAATACAGGGCGGGAACTTGGCGTCTTAACTAACCCACGGGCGTGCCATCATCTTTGGGCGGTAAGCCACAAGGTTCCTCCCACCCGCTAAGACAAAGGGGTCTGCAGCGCATAGCCGATCTCAATCCAGTCCAAGTTTCTTGCGCAGGTCAACGTTCTCTGCGCGCAGCTTTTCGGACAGAAGCTTACGCAGTCTCTGGTTTTCTGCGTCAATTTCCACGAGTTCCGCAAACCCGTCAGAGGCAGGTAAAGAGTCGCGGCTCGTTGCCTCGTCCTGCTTCCCGCTATTCTTCCAGTTATAGTAAGTTTGCTCCGATATTCCCACGATTCTGACCGCGTCTTTAAGTGTGCTCGCGCCCGAAATTTGTGCTTCGATAGACGCGAGCTTCGCCCGCTGTTCTTCCGCGGTGAAACGTGTCCTGGTGGCTGTTGATGCCGTTGACGGAGTCCGAGCCGAGGCCGTGGAAGCGTTTTTGCGCTTTAGTGCGCTTCGCTTCTTGCGCTCTGGTGCCTTCTCGGGAGCATCCTCGGCTGCCATAGACAGTGCCGCTATGTTTTTTTCAGCCATCGGTACTTCCTCGTTTAGTTTCGCCCGTTTTCAACCGATTGAACTGCGATTGTCAATATAACGCGGTTAATTGGGCCTTTCGCGCTTAAATCCCGTGCTCTAATGAAGCAGCCTCCGAAATATGGTGAGAGGAACGATGAGGAAGCTGGTCGCAGGCAAACTGCATGGCATTCACGTGACAGAGTCAAATCTCAACTATCATGGGTCGATTACCCCCTGGACCCCGATCATTGCGAGCAAGCCGGCATCTTGCCCATGGAGTTTGTCGAGATCTGGAACAAGAATTCCGGTACGCGGATTTCCACCTATGTCATCCTGGGGGAACGTGGATCCAGGTGTTGTATCCTCAATGGAGCCGCGGCGCGCACCTGCCAGCCTGGCGATCAAATCATCATCTGCAACTCGGTCTATCTCGAAGAAAGCCAGCTCACCTCATTGAAGCCGAAGGTGCTGACGTTTGACGAACAAAACCATGTTCGGGACCGCCTTAGCTACTCGGTCGATATCGACGACGACGGGCGCTATACATTCGACATCCTTGATGAAGAGGAGACTACACTGCCCATTCCGCTGATGGTTTCTGGTGTTCAATAGATCAATCGGCCGATCCTTGAAGATACCGAACGACTAGAAGTGGCGCCGACCGTACTGAAGCGGTTTCGAAAAATTAGTTGCCGTGGTTGACACAGTCGGGAGTTTGGCGTGCGTCAAAGGACGCATTACGGTTTATGGATGTTATAACATAACGTGGATCGCGTAACATAGCTTATGGAACTGGACGGACCTTGCATCGATCGTAGTTGAACTGCTCGGCTCGAAGGGAAGCGAAATCAAAGACCCTGTCCTTACACAGATGCCCTGCGCAATGCATGCCCATTGGCGGACGACGAACTTAGCGCCGGGAGTGAATGATCCGGGGCTGCCCGTGCTGAGCTCGCAACCGCGAATGCCGAAACATCGATGCGGTGGGCCGGAACCGGTCCGGAGCCGACACTCTACACCTGCTTGCCTCTAACCATTGATCACGCTGTTCATTGGGCGCCACGCATGCCTATCTCGTCGGGTGAGATCGTGCAGTTAGTTTGTTTCCGTCCGGATCGCGAAGATATGCGACGAATGCCCCGTTCGGACGCTCCGCAGGCGGGCTCTCGATTGCCTTGCCACCGTGCGCGGTACCGGCGGCATGCCACGCCCGGACACGGTCGGGGCTCGCCGCCGCGATACCGATCGTCCCACCATTGGCCGCAGTCGCCGGCTTGCCGTCTATCGGTTTCGTGATCATCAGCCGGCCGCCCTCGTGGGCATAGATCAGCCTGCCTCTCGCATCCATCTCGCCGGGCTTGCCTCCCAAGGCAGCGAACGTGGCGTCGTAGAAGCCCCTGGCCCGCTCTAAGTCGTTGCTGCCGACCATGACGTGGGTGAACATGTTTCATCTCCTGTAACTTGGTAACTGCATTTCATGGCGTTTAACGGTCGAAGTTCCTTAAGTATTTGGCTGGCGATGCGCCGAGCGCTTTCTTGAACATTGTGATAAACGCAGACACGGATTCATAGCCAAGGTCGCGCCAAAGTTTATGTGTCGACGCCGTAGAGCAAGTCAGTTCCAAGGCGGTATTTGCGGGCGCGAATTCGTCCGCCGTGTTCAAATCGCGTGGCGTCACCCTTCAACCTCGGCTTCAATTGAAACCCTATTGCGGTGGCTGTCGAACCCACTCTGGGAGAAGTTACCCTAAGGCAGAGGATTGAAACATGTGTGAGGCGCAATGGCGGACGAACCGAATTCAGGCTGGAAAGAGGCAATACGTCGCCTAGGCGCTCGGATTGGAACAGAATCCAAAGATCACGTGCAGGGCCTGGAACGGCCTCATAGAGATCAAATACCGCCTGATAGAGAGGGGCGAACCCTTCTATCCCGCCATTTTCGCAAAACCAAGCTTCCTGAGTATACGGAACTGGCGGTTCCAGGCGGACACAGCGTGTTGTTGTTGAGCGAATACCAGTTCAATAAGCCCCAATTAGATGCAATCCGCCACAATTTTAGCCGCGCAAGGAAGGACGTAAAATATGCGATCGATGCGTTGGGTAAGGAGCAACTCGACAATAAAACCTCGGTGTTGCTAAAGCAACATTTTGGTCTTGCGCCGGACGAAATCCCGTGGGAGCACATGGATGACATTAGTCAAACACTCTTGAGAATATCAAAGGGACTGGACGGTCCGAAGGTGCAGATAAAGCTGCGCGACGATCTTAGGACAAAGCATCCTGACTTCAGTGATAAGGTGGCCGGCGCGGCGGCGCGCAGGTTCCTCAAAGACGACGAACAACCGCCTTCGGTTTCGATGCTGCTGACAACAGAGGCGGCTTTTGCCCCGGAATTCGGTTCTCGGGCCATTATTCACGAAGCAGGGCATAATGTTGCTGGCCTCACGGATCACGGGGCGCGGGGATATGCTGATGTAACCGAGGCTGGGCAGCCAATGCGTTACCGAGAAGGCGGTCTAACGTTCAGAGAGGCCCTCTTTAATGCTGACACCTACGCTGCATTTTGTTGCGACATGCGGAGATGCCCCCCCACGATCAGTTGGTCTCTCCCTTCGACTGAAAGTTTGCACTTCCAGCCTAAAAATTCCGAAGGAAGGTTCCGAGATGCGATCGTCGGGCGTCACCCCGCGGGCGAGCCAGTCAAAACTGCTGGCCCACCCACGCTGTCACAGTACGCAGGGCAGTCCGAAGCGAGCGGCAGATCTCGAAATCTCGATGAACGGACGCGTTCCCCCGTGCTTCGATGAGCCTTTGGTAAAGACGGCCTCGCAGGTTGCTGTGACCCCGCGCCAACGCCCGTCTCCTCGACTGAATTGGCGAAAACTGCGCTTCTTCGAACATTCTCCGTGGGTCTTCGAGCGACGAAATTGGTCGCGCTTTGCCGTCTCATTCCTTCCCGGCATGGGATCCACCCAGCATTTGTTCGATACCTTCCCCTCCAGGGACAGTACCGGCGGGAAACCATCTGGCCACGTTCTGATGTCCGTTGTTGATGATATCGACCACGTTGGCGCGAAAGCGGCAGGTATCCGGGTGGCGACCGGCATCGAGATTGCGGCGTGGTGATGTGTAAGCGCGAATTTCCCCGCACCTTCTGTGATTGAGTGAGCTTTGGCATGAGGTGTCCACCTAAAAGAGGTGGACACCAAATGATGGAAGAAGGTCAACCGACTTATCGCGGCCTGCCTTGAACCTGGCGCATCAGTATCGAAACTTGCGCTCCAACATGGGGTCAACGCGAACCTCGTTTGGGAATGGATAATACCCAGGCCCGTCCATTCCCGCCGTCTTCGACATCGGCGTTTATTCCGGTTCAGATCACCGCGGCCCAAGGCAGTTACGGAGTGGATGAACTGTCGCACAGTCTGTGAGGGTTTAGTTCCCGGGCAACTAGCCGCCTGGGTCGGCCGTAGGTGAGAGGCCGTAGACGATCACCGCTTGCCTTCTAATGCCCCAGCCACAGCTGTCTTCGACTGCTTTCTTAAAGATAGCGGGTATTACAAATGAAGCGCAATAACCGTTTAACTGATGCCGTGCGCCGAATAGTATGGCGTCAACGCCGGCTTGTATATGCGTACAACGCCGTGATCGGCCGCCGCGAAAGAGGAGTAATTGTCATGGCGAATAAAAGTCAAGATGAAGCTGGGCCCAGCGCAGAGCTGCTAGATCCAAAGCTGCTTGAACGCCTGCCGCCTGAGGTCGTAGAGCAGATTGGGACGCATATGGTCACCAATGATATCCGTGCGACCGCACGCGGGCTAAACTACCTGAAAATGTTTTCACCATACGCTCGCGCCGTGACAGAAACATCGCCCCAATTGAAAAGGGTTCAAACGCGAATCCATGATTTACGCTCGCTGTCAAACGATCATCATGCGGCGGTTGTGAAGGAGGAACTTCCCCCGGTTGGGTCGGAGACATATGGAGCACCGCGAGAATCTGAGCCAGTGCCTGCAGAAGATTACGTGCGAGCCGTGGGGCCGAATCTCAAGCTCCGGTCTTCGGAAGAAAAATCAGCCCTTGTCACAAAGATACTCGCTATCCCAGACGGCGTAGCTAGATCCGAGACAATCAGAGCAATGACGCCCTATTTTGACGACATTGCCAAGGATGATCGATCACGTCTTATTAAGGACGCAATCAATACTTTCGGAGATAGAGGGCATCCCCTCACGGAGGACGATTTTAAGGCGTTCGGTGAAGAGGGCTACTCGATCAATATAGAGGGACGGCATGAAGCGGCCGACGTCATTGTAGAATCCCAAGCACGCGGCGATCTGACAGAAGAGCACCAGACAGATATATCCGATCTTAAGAACAGTTGGCCCGAATTGAAGGGCCTGCTCGCAGAGCGTGAGAAAATTCGCCGAGAAAGCATAAGCACGCGAATTGGAGTTTCCGGGCCGGATGCAGTAGCAGCGGACGTGCTTAACTCTAACAACGACGCATGGAAAGCAATCCAAACCTCTCAGTTGACGAGATATTTCAACGAAATAGATCCAGACACCCGCTCGGGACTTATTGATCACGCAATTACGACTTTCGGTCAAACTGGTGAACCTCTCGAATCGGGGGGCAGAAGCGAGGCAGTAGATGTCATCGTTGAAGCTCGCGCGGGTGGCTATCTGACAGAAGATCACAAAGAGAGCCTGAACAGCTTCACGCGCGATAGCCCAGAATTGAAGGAGGTCCTTTCAGAAAGAACGAAGAGTAATAAAAAATACATGATCGATCAGGCGTCTGACGCCGAAATTTCGAACCTCCGCAAGACGTTCAAAGAAGTGGAGAACATGGACGTTCCGCCGCTCGACGCCGCAAGGTTCCCTGCCGAACATGCAAGAATGGAGTCTTTGCAGAGAGTTTCAGATTCCGTGGCAAAATCGTCTGCCATGTTGAGGAACGAGCTCCGAGACGCCAATCGGGACAGGTCTAATCGGGTTCGTTGAGCCGGTTTTAGCTTTTCGAATCGAGATGAATCGCTTCATATCAAGCTCTTGCGACTGAGGGAGAGGATTTGGGTGGACCGCCAAGCAGAGATGGCGATTCCGGTGAAGCCGCCCCTTCGTTCCGAGATGATTGCCCCCGGCATTCCGGGATGATCTCGGCCCCGGGCTGATAACACACTGCATTCTCGAAAAATGCTCACTTTGGCATGTGGAGCACAGCCAGCTTGATTGTTCTCGTCAAATCCCAGCCAACCTTCATGGCTTACCGACGTTCTGGTCCGGATCGTCATCACACCGATTACCAGGTCTAAGGAATTGCCTCGCTGGAGCTGGACGCCAAGCGAACCCTCAGCACGTTCTGATATCCGTCAAGATCTATCGCATTCCGCGAAACTCCAGTTTCAATAGCTGCCCTTACCACCGCAGGTGCAATCTCACTCAAAAGCCGGGGATCGAATGGCGACGGAATGATATAGTCTCGACCGAACGAGAGATCTTTACCGTGAATGCGCTTGACGCTTTCCGGCACCACGGCGCGAGCAAGGTGAGCAAGAGCGACAGCGCACGCAATCTTCATCTGGTCGTTGATTTCTCTTGCTTTCGCATCGAGCGCGCCTCGAAAGATGTAGGGGAAACAGAGAACGTTGTTCACCTGATTGGGATAGTCGGATCGCCCGGTTGCGACGATTGCATCGCTGCGGGCCTCAAGAGCTTCCTCTGGGGTGATCTCGGGATCTGGATTCGCCAAGGCAAAGATAATCGGATCATTTGCCATGGAACGGACCATGTGTTTTGTCACGGCACCTTTAACAGATACGCCAATGAACACGTCGGCCCCGACCAGCGCTTCAGCCAATGTTCTTGCCGAGGTATCGACAGCGAGTTCGGCCTTCCAGCGGTTCATACCATTTTCGCGACCGGACCATACTGTGCCCTGAGAATCACACAGGATAGTATTTTCCGGGCAAGCACCCATCACATGCAAGAGCTTCAAGCATGCAATTCCAGCTGCACCAGCGCCATTAAGCACAATTTTTGCCGTTTCGATTGTCTTGCCGGCGAGATTCAGCGCATTTATCAAACCGGCGGCACAGATAACGGCCGTGCCATGCTGATCGTCGTGAAAAACGGGGATATCCAATATCTCCTTTAGTTGCTCCTCGATCTGGAAGCATTCAGGAGCTTTGATATCCTCAAGGTTGATGCCTCCAAATGTTGGCTGCATCAAATGGATGGCCCTTACAAGGTCGTCGACCTTCTCCGAATCGAGCTCTATGTCGATAGCATTGATATCGGCGAAAAGTTTGAAGAGTGCAGCTTTACCTTCCATCACCGGCTTGGAAGCAAGAGCGCCGAGATTACCGAGCCCTAGGATTGCCGTACCGTTTGATATGACAGCCACCATGTTTCCTTTGACGGTATAATCATAAGCAGCATCCGAGCATTTTGCGATTTCCTGAACCGGGTAGGCCACGCCCGGGCTATAGGCCAGCGACAAGTCGCGTGGTGTGCTCAACGGCTTGGAAGCGACAATCTGGTATTTTCCAGGACGGGGCCCGAGATGATACGCAAGAGCTTCATCAGCAGTGACATTGAATTTGGCCACGGCAGCACTCCGAAGATTAGATGTTTATCGAGTGGCTTTCATCGTGTCCGGCTACTCTTCAGCCAGGCACGACGTAATGAGTTACCTGCCGTCTCGTCCATCAGAACTCAGGCAGGTGACCCCAAACCTGCGGAATTACATGAAGCGGTCGGCGCCGCCGGACGCCTCGACTGTGTCGCCGGTCACAAAACCGTTCCTGTTGGAGCTCAGAAACGCCGCAATGGCCGCGATTTCGCGGGCTGAGCCAGCTCGACCGACCGGAGTGCATTCCGCGGAGATGCGAGCAATCACTTCGTCATCCGACAGGTCCGCAAATTCTGCACGCGAGCGACGGACCGCAGGCACCATGTTATTCGCCCAGTTGTCGGTTGCCACCGCGCCAATTCCGATAGCGTTCACGAGAATTCCGTCTTTTGCGACCTCCAGCGCGAGCGATTTTGTCAGGTTGTTAATGGCTGCGCTCAGAACGTGAGAGACGAAAAGCTTCGGATTGGGGTAGATGCCTCCGATGGAGGACATATTGACGATGCGACCCCATCGCCTTTTCTGCATGTGGGGAATCGCCGCCTTGCAAAGCCGCCTCATGGAGGTCAGCTTGACGCCAGTCATCTCTTCCCAATCTTTATCCGTTGAGGTCAGGAGCCCGCCGGCATGAGCGCGCCCAGCGTTGTTGACCAGGATGTCGAGCCCGCCGAACGCTTCGATAGCACGATCGACGATTAACTGAGCTGATTCCGGCTTGGAGACGTCTGCGGCCAGGGCCACCACGTCGCCGGATCGGCCAGCGGCGGCCAATGCAAGCTTGTTTGCCGCGTTCGTCAGCCGTCCCTCGTCTCTCGCGACGATCAGCACACGAGCACCATTGGTGAGAAGTTCTTCCGCAACGGCAAAGCCGATCCCGGCGCTTGCTCCGGTTACGATGGCTACCTTACCTTCGATTTCGAGGTCCATTTTACGTCTCCTTTTTGAGAAATTTTGGGTTATCAATTGGGAAGGGCCTTGCCGCGTGTTTCTGGCAGGAACCAGAGCGCGAAAATCGCGACGACATACAGAAGGACCATCGAGAGGACTGTCATGTGGTAGCCCCCCAAGGTCGAGAACAGAAAAGCTGTCATGATCGGCAAGGGGAACGAGACCAGCCGGGCGAGATTGAAGACGATGCCGGAGGCCGTTGACCGAATTCTCGTCTTGAAGAGTTCAGGCAGGTAGATCGGCATCCAGGAGAAGACGCCAAGCGTAAATATCCCGAGAACGAAAACCGACACCAACGCCCACGTCAGCGTTTCAGGCACGTAGGCTTGGATTACGCCTGCGCAAATTGCACCACCAAACATGACAAACATGTAGGGCTTTCGACCAATGCGATCGGCGATGAAGCCTGCGCTTATGTAGCCGACAATGGCGCCGCCGTTGTACACGAGCGCACTAATGGCCGCCCAGGAATTTGCAGTCAGTCCCGCTTTTGCAGCAATGGCTCCGATGTAAGGGCCGATAAGCGCGGATATCCCATAGAATACAGACACGGTTACAGCTGCCATCACCAAGGTGGCAATTGCACGCTTCAGTCCTTCCGGGTCGCCGAACAGCATCGTAAGGCGAGGTTCCCGTTTCACGGAGTTGGCTTCGTTAGGCGCTGGTTCTTTAACTGCCTCCAACCAAACCTTCGACTCCGGAACCTTCCGGCGGATGTACAAGAGGATGAATGCGGGCAGCACACCAATGAGGAACATCAAGCGCCATCCCTCCGGCCCAAGATTTGGTTGGATAAAAAGCCAAAGACCGGCGGCGAGAAAAAATCCGAAACCATAGCCGGACTGCATCACTCCAAGCGCTTTAGCGCGTGCGCGATCTGGCCAGGTTTCGGCCACCAGTGCGGTTCCGGTGCTCCACTCAGATCCCAAAAACACCCCCGTAAGAAAGCGCAATGCAATCAGGACCGTCCAGGTGGGGCTAATTGCGGTCAGTGCCGTCAGCACAGAGTAGCCCGCGATCGATATCATCAGCATCAGCTTGCGGCCGATCCGATCTGCCATGATGCTTCCGATCGTACCGCCGAGTGCCCACCCCAAAAGAGTGGCGCCGATCGCGGTACCGACGGCGACTCTGACTTCGTCGGGTGTCGGATTGACAAGCAGCGACATCGCGGCAACACCGCCAACCAAAATCAATGTGCTGGTTTCAAATCCGTCGAACATCCAGCCGATAAAACTGCTGCCGAGCGTTCGTCGTTGGATGGGACCTATCTCTTGAACTTTACCTTCGCTCATTTCATCCTCCCTGTTGAGCTTACAGACGACGGGATTCCCTCCAGCGACCCCTCCGCGAGAAGGCTGCTTCCATCCGCCTGGCTATTACTTGAAAATTCCCCCGAAGTTGAACCGAGGTTATTATTCCGGTTTCCCGGTGCGCATCCGACGATTGAAAATCGGCAGTGCCAAACCAAATACCTCGAACCGAGCCAGGATCAGCAGCAGGAAGCCGGATGCACCCAAGCGATTCAAGCGGCCGACGTCGCCCGATAACAGCGCGTCCCGCTCTTCTTCGGTGAAAGGCATCGTCTGTAAGGCAGCCTCCGGCGATGCTAGGATAAGATTGCGAAACTCCTTGTCATGAAGAACGCGACGGCAGAGGCTGTGAATGAGATAAATATTCATCGCGCACTCCTCACGTCCCAAGCGGCGAAGGCGTTGCCCAGCTGCGGCTGGTCTTTGAGGATCGCCGGAGCGGACGGTTCGATTGTCCCGAGCGCGATGATCCAGTTCAGGAGTTCACCAGCAACATTGCCTGCTTGCAACATGCGCGCCTCACTCGCCCGTGAGATAATTTCATCGTAGCGACCGGATTTGATCTCCTTGAGAGCCCAGCGTGCCCATTCCGGATCGGGAACGCCGAAAGTCTTGTCGATTTCGACTCTTGGCCCACCAATTTCCAGGCTGAGAGACCCGCTTGCGACAATTGCGACCCGCGCCTCGCTCTTCCAGGAGCGGATTGCGTCGGCTAGCGCCCGGCCCAAGGCAAAGCAACGTTGCGCGGCAGGTAGCGGCGGCACGACACAATTTACAAAGATGGGCACGATTGGCACTTGCATATCTGGTGTTAGAAAATGCAATGGAACGAGTGCGCCGTGATCGATCTGAAAGTCGATCGTCGAGGCGAAGTCAAAGCCAGATTCCAACAGAGCCAAGAAGAGATGCTTTGCCGCTACTGATTCGATCTTGATCTCGTACCATGGCATCCCCGGGGTTTGATCGTTCGGCCCAGCAGTCGCCTCAGCAGTGCCGATTGCAAACGTTGGCCAATTGTCAAAGAAGAACGTGTTGAAGTGATCATTGTTGACCGTAACAATAACATCCGGCTTGGCGGCCTCGAGATGGTTGCGAATTTCCGCAAAATAGCGCACCGCCTCTGACTTTTCCCCGTTGAGCTGGGCGTCGGCGACAAAGCTCGGTGTGTGTGGGACGGCATAAACCGCGACAAGTTCAGCCAAAGCCTTACTCCTCCTCTGTAGCGCGGCTTGGGTCTGGCCGCTGAAACCGCTTCTGTGACTTGGGACCTTAGTGCACGGCCCGGTCAGAGACTTTGGCGAGGAATTTCAGACGTCTGAAAATGTAAATCGAGCGTGAGGCTGAGAGAGCTCAACCGACCGATAGCTATCCGGTCGGCGCTTTACCTGCCTGACTTTGATGACTCAAACTAGAAATGCCGCAGATCGAGCGTGCGACGTCGACATATCTGCCACCCGGATGATTGGGAAATTCTTTGATAAGTTCGGCAAGGACACGGATCGCTTTCTGGGAAGAGGCACCGGGTGCGTCACGAGTTGCAAGATCGATGCCGATCTTGAGCGCCCATGACAAGGCGTTCTGATTGCGTGCTTTCTCCAACTCGTCCCAGAGGTCAATATCCGTCGCCGACCGTACGTCAGCCAGTTGGAATGCAGCGCGGCGAAATTCCACGTCCGCCCAGCACGGCTCGGTACCCAATTCTCCAGTAAGGATACTTGCTATCGGCAAAAGCGAAGATTTATCCCAGGCATTCCGCTGTATGGCGAGAAGCGCGTCACTGAACAGGTTGGTGTATTTCGGATGAAATCCCGCTCTGACTACCGCTACGACTACGGATGAAAGCTCAATTGAGGGAACTACTTCGCCGCTTTCCATAGACACCCAAGTATCGAATACACTAGCGTAGGTGTCCCAAAATCCTAAACCATGCCGGCGGGCGGCATGCCGAAGAGCAGCAACTGAACGTCGAACCGCCTCGACGTCGCCCTCAAGGCCGTAAACGGTACAGTCCCCTTCTGCCAGTGCACAGCATAGCGTATTGGCATGGTCGAGTTTCATTGCTTCCGACACCGCGCGACCAGCAAGATCTTTCGCCTCTTCGACGCGTCCTAACACCCACAGCGTACGTGCGAGAAACGACTTCCCGGCAATACTCTGGTCGAGCCCAAACCGAAACCGTTGAGGGGGCAAGTTCAGCTGAAACCAACGTACACTCCGTTCGATAAGCTCACGCGCAAGATTGTGGTTGCCTAGGAAATGTTGCGACACGCCGGCAGTTCGCTCCGCAACCGCCGCCGCCTCGGGATCACCGGCATCGAGTGAACACCGTAGCATTTCTCGCGAATGATCCAGCGAAGCCTGAAATCGACCGGATCTTAGACTGACAAGCCACAGACCATACCTCGCCTGAAGCTCGATCTCAGAGGCTCCGTGTGTCTGCGCCAGATAAAGGGCTCTTTGCCATGCGCCATCTGCCTCTGGAACCGGTCCAACAGCCCAGCTCAGCGCGGTTCCCAAGGCGGCTTGCAGGGCCATCTCCTCACGCGGCGCCAAAGAATCAGCAAGCCGCTTCAGCGCGCCCGAAATCCGCTCTCTGCATTCGTTGTGAAGCGATAATTGCACCCAGTATGGAGTCGCACATGCCAAGATACTGGTTCCAGTTTGCACGTCGCCATTTAGGGAATACGACCAGTCAAGCGCACCGCGGACGTCATCGATGATGCCAGCGTGGGTTGATCGCCACTCGTCCGTCGAAAGCGTCTTCCAATCTTCGTTTGCACGGCGAGCCGCCATCAGGATGTGAGCCGCATATCTTTCCATGACGTGTATCAGGTCTGCATCTTCCGCCAGCTTTTCCAACGCGTAGAATCGAATGGATTCGAGAAATCGGTATTGGGGTTTGGTCTGGCTCAGATCGAGCAGCAACAGGGACTTGCTAACCAGCCGCCCAAGGATATCGATCGCATACCATGGATCGCTGTTCTCCGGCGTGGCCACTGCACGGACGCCGCCGACATCAAAGGGAGAGGAAAACACCGATATGCGTCTAAGGATCAGCTTTTCTTCGGGATCAAGCAGATGATAGCTCCAATCAACCGTCGCCCGGAGGGTTCTGTGCTTGGCAAGAGCAGTTTTTCGGCCGGCAGTTAGCAGGTTGAACCGATCATTCAACGCTTCCAAAACTCCGCTCAGGCCAATTGTTGAGACGCGTGCTGCAGCCAACTCCAAGGCCAGCGGCAACCCGTCGAGGCGATGGCAAATTTCGTTGGCTAACTCGACGTCGATTTCGATTGTCTGCGTGTTGGCCGACGCCCGTTCCACAAAGAGCTCAAATGCGGGAAATTTCAGAGCAGTTTTAAGGTCGGTGATATTTTTTGGGGGCACAGCGAGTGGACCAAGCCGATAAACCTGCTCCCCACTGACGCTCAATGGCTCCTGGCTAGTCGTCAATACCTTGATCTGCGGGGCATTTGTCAGAAGCGCTTCGATTGCTTCGGCGACCGCATCGGACAAGTGTTCGCAGTTGTCGACTATCAACATGATCTGGCTTGCATTGCAGCCACTAAAGGCCTGCCTGACATGGTTCGGGTCAAGACTAGGGATCAGGAGCGCGTTAGCGAGTGACGGCTCAACGAGTTGGGCGTCGGAGATTTTCGCCATTTCCGCCAACCGCACATCATGTCGATGTAGATCCGTTAGGCGTTGAGCAAACTCAAGTGCAAATCTGGTCTTTCCAACGCCGCCAGAACCAACAACTGTTAGAAGGCGAGACTTATTGAACAATTCGCCAAATTCCAGCAGCTCGGTGTCGCGGCCGAGCAGTGGCGTCAGTGGAATAGGAAGCCCTGGCGCTGCGGGCTTGAAAAGCGCGGACTCGGAGGCGGCGGCGGGGTGTTTCTGTTTCCAGACAAGCCGATATCCAAGACCAAACTCGGTCCTGATCATATCACGATCCGAACCCAGAGCGCGTCTTATCGCCGACATTTGTGCTTGAAGGTTATTTTCTTCGACGACAGCACCAGACCAGACCGTTTCGAGGAGATAGTCTTTTGTAACAAGCTCGCCGTTCGCCCTTACCAAAAGCCATAAAATGTCGAATGCTCGCGGGCCAATCTCAACCTTGATACCGTTGCGCATAAGAATGCGCAGGCGCGGAAAGATCCTGTACTGACCAAAATCTGCGCCGTCGTCATCTCGGTCGAAGACTTGAGTATGAGAGAAGGGCATTGAGGCTATAGGTAATCCCTCCTTCGCGAGTTGGTACGGCAGATAGCTAGCCACTATCCGATTCAGGCTTTCATCATACTTCTCAGACCAGCTTTTGGCGAGCGCCTCTGTATCCTTGCAGCTCTATCCACGGGACGCAGATCGAACAGCAATATGACGAAATGGCCAAATATAACGTCGCTATGCAGACGAGAACGGCGGACGCGCAGGTGATGGTATTTGCGGATCAGGCGGTTGCAACCAAGCAGGTTCAATGGGTTGAGGAAACTGCAAACGGGCGATTTGGGGGATTGTTCGCCACCAGCAATAGTGGGTGCTCATGATCGCATTGAAAACGATTATACCCTTCACCTTATCTCGCTGGCCTCATTTGACCAATCTCCAAGAAGCCTGAGAGCAAATACTCTGAACGTACCAACATACGCAGATACACACGAACCTACAGGTTTACGCATGTCCTACTAAATCGTCGGAAATCTGATTTCGTGAATTTACGAAGAAACGCAATGAACACTTATATTTCTATTACACAATAATATATCCTGCCCCGCCCCGCCCCGCCCCGAAACCTAATCACGTCACCTGATCGCGCCATCTGCATGATTGAGGTCACATGCAGTTCTGCAAGCTAAACGCGTAATTGGTCACCCAACCCAAACAAGAGGGTGCAGCCATTCTTCCCGCGTTTGGCACTCTCGTACAGCCCCGCGGAACGCCTCTGACTCACAGCACCTCAGCTGATCTATTCTTCTGAAATCGAACGATGTATGCAGAAATATTGGGGCAAAGCGCCGATCTTCGGAAGGAAGTCCCCACAATCTCAATTGTGGCGCACAGGGGGCGAACCAAGAACGCGTGTCCAGTATTGACGTGGTCTCGGGTTACTCGTACCATGCCGTGCGACACTTCCAAGCATGCCACGTCACCTCACCTGATCCACTTTCCCGCACATCCAACTGGACAGGAACTTTTGTTCGAACAGCTCGCCCTCGAAGGATAAATACCCTCTTTGGCCTGCAGCATTGTTTTGTCGTCACAACACTCTCATCACCCGGTAGACAAGCAACCAACACAAATCTTTCTACCACCATCGCTTTTAGCTGCTCCAACATGGTCTCCACCGGAGCGCTTCCCCTCAACGCCTTCAGGCGCCCCACCATCCGGGGCTATGAGGAGCTTGACGTGCTCGATGTCCCTACCAACCAGGGAAGCGTGCGCGATGTCCTTAGGAAGGCGGGCGCAGTTACCCTCGACAACTGGCAGCCAGGCCAGAAAGGCATCATCGCCCATCGGGGGCTCCCCGGCGTAACCGCCGATGGAAAGATCGCGCCTGAATGCTCTGTCCTCGCTTTCCAACAGGCCTATGACTTTGGCCTGCAGTGCAGCGAGGGTGACTCGAGCGTCGACGGTCGCAAGAACCTTTACTGGTTTCACGACAAGGATCTGATCGGCTGGCTCACGGTCCGGGGTGTGATTGAAGAGACCGACCTCTCTTCCCTGTCCCGCGAGCAACTGGAGTATGTTGCCTATGAAATAGTGGCTGGCAAACGTACAGGAAAATACCAACGCACCGGCCAATACGTCGCTTCTTTGCGCGATGTCAGAGATCTCCTCAACCGCAACTTTGGACAGTCGCTGCTCGATGACTGTCGCGATCGTGATCCTCCTGTGGTTGCCGCATACATCAGCCATCTGCCCCCCAAGGAAAAGGAAAAGCACTATGTGCAAATCCTGCCATTCGATTTGTGGAGGCCTGCGCAATACTTCATCGAGCGCGTCGAGCAAAACAATCCCGCCCCTGACTGGAAGGAGACGGTCAAATTGGTCCCCAGCCCCCACCCTCATGCATTGGCAATCGTCGCGGGCATTCGTCCGGCGGACATGACCGTGGACAAGCTCGTGGAGGCAAATTGGTTGTGGATGAAGTCATACGTAGAGGCGGGTCTTCAGGTTAAGGGCTTCCATATTCCCCGCAACGGCGCAGCCCTCGACTATGTGAATGACAACCTGGCTCATTTTAAGGGGCGCAAGATCACGACACACCCGGATCTTGCACCGTTCATACAGGACAAGGCTGAGGAAAAACTTCAGTTGCTCGTTAAAGAACATTACCCGCACCTTCCTGTTGTGTCGCCCTCAGCACGCCCCTCCTGGTCGGAAAACGGCGAGCACTACCTCTCTGGCTTCCATAACCCGGATGTGCTGACAAAGCTGGACCTCGACAAGCCAGCCCCGTACTACTTCCTTCAGGCTGCCGTGCCTTCCAATCACTTCAGGCTTGGAGTTGATATCCTCGTTTGCGACGACGTCAACGGCGCCGCATTCTCGCTCGGCAACGAAACCTACTGCTCTCCAGATATGGAAGACTACTAAGGGCAGATCACACTGCTGAATTGGGGTATCGCTTGAATGAACGTTTGACGGAAGCAACGCTCTCGCGTTGCAATGGTTTACTTCTTGAAAATAGGTATCTTTTCAACAAAGATAGTCCATCAGTTTCCAACAGGCTGCAACCAGCCTTCAATTTTATCACCCTTTTGAAAAACCGAACAAATCTGTGCACGTAAATTGTGAATGTACTAAAGCTGAATCGATACTCGGATGTAGTTATCGAGGCCTTTGCGACGCTGCGCGCCGTGCGGAGGTTTGATCCGGCAAAGCCAAAATTGAGTTTTTTCCATTGGTTGGGAGCTTGCGGCGCGATGTCTCTGCCAGCTCTTCACAGTGCCTTTGAGTGTCTCCGGCCCCAATTCTCAAGCCACAAATTTCGGTATGCTACGCAAATTTGTGAGCGATAACCTAGACAGGCGCACAATCAGACAATCTCTTCGCCCAATCAGAGTGTGCCACGTCTCGCGTTGTCGTCGGCTGACCTCGGTAGAAATACGCTAACCTTAAATGCCCGGAAGTGGCGCTCCCGACGCAACCTGTTTAGTGCTGAGCCAATAGTCTGAACACAGCCTCATTTTCAGGCCCAAAAAAGGAAGGCCACGTCATCCTTCGAAATGATCGCGCAGTGGACGGAGAAACATCAGGCCGTCCCAAGAACCAGGCTACGGTCTATAAAACAGCGTTCCACCCGCCTTTCGTCTCACCAGGTCACCCACCACAAACACAATTCACCAAACAGGATCGCCTGCCTGCTGCCTACATCTCTTTCCCAAATACCTTCAATTCACCACACCAATCGAAACATGCCGGATACCCCTGTCAAACCCACTCAGTCGGCCGCGACCGCTGGCAGCACCACCAGGCCTCCGCCCCACGCAACTGCGCCAACCCCACGGGACGAGAGTGAGGAGGAGGACGAAGAAGACGTGAACGACGACGAAAACGCGGAGGAGAAGTCCTTCAGCGAGTTGTCGCAAACCGAACGGGATGAAATTCATCGACAGCGGGCGGATGAACTTACGACGGATCCGATCTACCAGATCCGCTTCAAGCCGTACCAGGTTATGGCCGAGAAGAAGGGGGCAATCAAAATCTCCAAGGCACCAGATTGCCATTTCTATCAGTTCAAGGGCAAGAAAGACGAAAAATTCTTCCTCTGGGCTTTGGTCCGATTTGGTTTGCCTGTCAAAATGCAACAGGTGGAAAAATCGGACAAGCGTTCAGGCGCCCGCGCGCTCCGGGAAGCCGCCAAAGACGCGGGCATCTACGATGAGATCATGGCCGCGATCCTTGAAAGGACATCTGCTCAGCAACCCAAGCGCCATGCGCAGAATAAGGCTGCAGCCCAGACCCGCCAGCAACCAAGCAGGCAGGGCAATCACAACGGTGGCCGTCGAGGCCGCCGTTCTGGGGTACGCCGCTAATCATTCGTCATCGATTTTGTGTGGAGGAGAGCGGCACACTGGAGAAAGTCATTTGTTTAGCTATCTTACTATCGTTTTGTTCGCCGTCTGCTTAAAATATCAATCTGTTACTCATCTGTAAATTTGTCCGCATAAATGTACCATCCGGCCGCATTGCCCATCAGCAATCGTGTGAACACGTGGGTCTACGGTTCGTTGACCAGACAGCCGCAACGTCGATGTTCGGTTGTTCAGCCAAACTGCAAAAAAGGCATCCGGGTCTTGACACGATCACGAGCAAAGACGGGGAGGCAGGTAAGGAGAGACATCAGTTAGATTTTTGCCTATCTATGTGTTTACTGATCAAAGCCATAAGGCATTTTGTATGTTTTGCTGTTTTATGTCAAAATGCACTGTTCCTTTTCAAAAGCGATCCGGGTCCATTCCGGCGGTTGTTGAAAGCCGGTCGTAGGGGTGTTGAACTCCTCGTTTCATGAATGCCAGCGGTTGCGCAGACTGCATCCATGTTCCATCAGAACTGATGGTGCTCCGTTCTGGAGAACGGCCTTTGCGCCCGAGAGGACTATTGTCCTTCACTTTTCTCATTTTGCGACTAGCCCAATATCGCAAAAACACCCTTCAGGAGCCAGGGGCCAAGCGGGGTGAAATACGGAGAAAAAAAAGCGAGCATCTTTTCGATGCCTAGTACAATCGCCGCTTGATGAAACCAGTGGCGCAAATAGCGCGCCACCGCGCGCAAATGAAGCGCGACTACCAAGGCACCCAGTCTGCGCCCAAGCCAGAGCAGCCAGCGTCCGACCCAAAAGAATAGGGCCAGGACATGATCGACAAGAAACGTCTTGGCAATACCGAGCACGATTCCAATTGACATTCGGGCTTGCCAGGCATCCAGAATGGTTCCTCCGCTGACGCGGAGTATAAGACCAATCAGGATCAGTGACGGAATTGTTTCGATGAAGATGACCGAGACCGTACGACCGAGAGAGGTGGGAGAGATATCGGTGTTTTGAACGCCTCTTCTGACCTTAATCCAGGTCCAGATGTATTTGCCGATTGCGTCGACAATCACCATGAACTGATCGTAGTTCAGACCCACGGTGAGTATAAACGCGAAAATGAGTAGGCTGTAGTACTTGTACTTGTCGCGCGCGGCATAGAGGCCACAGGTTTCAGCTTCGGGGACGAAGACCGCAATTACCTCCTGGATGCGGCGCAAATGCAGCACGCCAATGTCCATCATCTCCGCGGTGGGAACGCTTGCACCCTTCTGTTGGGGTCCGCGGGAATCGTCCGGGCCGCGCTCCTCTTTCATCGCGAGGAGGGACTGGGTACTATTGTCGAGTGTCCGATAGTAATTTCGCAGAGCGGCTCGCTGATCTTCAGTCAAGTTGCAGATGAGTTTGTTCAGTCTTTGCAACTTGCATTGCCACAACCAAGTCCTCAGGAGAACACCACTTAAAAGCAGGGTTGCGCTGAAGATCGCTGCCACCGCCAGGAACCAAAGCTCCTTTTTAACAGAGGCTACCTGCCTGTTTTCCGTCGTGGAGAATATAATCCCCGGCGGCATGTTCATCCAGAGGCGGTTCTCAAAGAAGGTCAACATCAACTCAAGACCGCTGTGGGCGTACCGAGAGTAGAGGATGATCAGCTCAGCGGAACGGGGTGCGGAGGTGATGGAACCGAGAGCAAAAGACCATTGCGACTGCCGAAAAGCGATGTAGATCGGAAATCCAAAACAAAGGGCGAGAAAGATACCGACAGGCACCTTCACGCTGATCGGGAAGCCTCCTTTCAAAAAAAATTTTGCCTCAGCGCGTCGACTTTCCTCGACGATGATTGCCTGGGCAGATGCGGGAAGCAAGGCGATTGGGCTGGTCTCGTCGCGACACTCAGCAAGGTGCGAGCACACCTCATTCCTGAGCGCTTCCGATCTCGGGACAAAATCTCTGTCGTTGGTAAGAAAGTTGTCCTTCCGGAAGTTGCCAACGCGCCAGAACGACTGGAAAACACGTGCCGCAAAACCGGGGGAGTTTGTTGCCACCCCAATCTCGCAGGTCTCGGCTGGAGACATGTTCAGGCCGGGAAGAAGTTTCGTGGTGAAGAACTGTTTTCTTGAAACCAAAGGGCAGGAAAGGATCGTTCGAGATTTGTTTTGGCCTGACCGTTTCTCAATAAAAAATTATCGTCGCGGCGTCAGATATTTGTGTCTGAGCAAGGCCGCGTCAGCATCGCAGCCATCAGTGCGCGAGCTGCTCATTCCGGCCAGGTACAGGTCTCCCCCAACGGTAACACTTCAGACGTGGCGTAACACCATTCGCCGACCGAAAAAATCCCGCAGATCTTTTCCAGTTCGCCTCACGCCAAGCCCATAGGTGGAAGCACAGGCTGATTTTTTGTCTGGCTCGTCGGAATGTCAGCGCTCCGGTCTCACCGCCGCGGCACGTGCCATATGATCCCTGTCATCATTGGTCCGCTTCCCAGGAGGGGACGCAGTCGTCATCATCAAGCCAGCACCAGACCTTGTATTCTATGACTAACAAAGCTCTTCTGATCGGGCACCCGCGAGCCTGCAGCGGCAGGGTTGGATGCAGCTCGAGTGCCTCCCTGCCCTTAACTCGGATGTCCCACTGACCTCATTCATTTCGGGACTGACTCCTTGCGAAGACTATCCTCTTCGTAATCCAAACAAGTTTGATTCAGCGCGGTTCTCTCCCGGTTTCAGGGAAACGTTCAGGCCGCTCCAATTTCAACTTCCACACCTTTTGCGAAGAATACGAATAGCCATTACTTCATTAGCCAGGGAGAAATCCGCCAGACAAGTTCCCCGCCCTTCCCGTACAGATTGTATTTGTATAAATGATGTCCTGTCACGAGGCGAAAGCCCCTTCAGTAAACCCGAAAACGGCGACAATTACACCCCTATATATCCTGCCGTGCCGCCTCGCCGTGCCGCCTCGTCCAGCCGTGCCGCGTCGTCCAGCGACGGCCCAAGCATAGTTCTAACAGCGTACTCGTGAACGCGGACACGTTGGATTCCATCGCCGCGTGTTAACTTCCGGACATCGACACAGCGCTCCGGGTGGATTGAAGTCCAGTTGGAATCCATGCCATTCGCACTCAGGATGGCGTCCCCTCGCCGGGTCATCAGGAACAAAATAAAATGGGTTAAGGGTTGAAACAGACCCCCGCATCGTCCAAATGACGCGAATGGTAACAGTCAGCGGCTTCGATGAGCTGGTATGGCCTGTCGGTCCATTCCCCAGCGGCCGATCCTCGGAACGTCCTTTGTTCAGAGCCTCAGGAAGCATCAGATTGCCACGGAATGCCTCGAGCTATAAGGCCCCTTATGCGGTCATGGCATTGAGCCTCAGTTGACGCCCGCAGCGTAACCAGCATGAACGGGCGCTCAATGTACGCGGAGAGATGCGGAATCCAGCACTTTTCGATGTGGCTGGGGACGGTGCAACGGCGCCAGAGGCGTTCTGGAAGGCTCTTTGAGATCTTAGGACTAACCAAGGCGCTTAGAGCGTTTCAGGGGATCCCATCGTCACCATGACCCAGGGTCAGATTAGAAAAAGGTCAATTTGAGCGGCGTAGCCGCAGCTCCCATTGCCGCGGCGTCAGGTTTTACTTCAGACACTATAAGCTTGGGACTGGCCCGCCAGACCCCATAGCGAGGCTTTCCGAACAGCTGCGTACGTTCGATCATCAATTGAGCCAGTGTCGGTGGAATTTGTCCGCCGAAGACAATCGCCTTCGGATCGTAGACGGCCCAGATTGCGTTCACCAGGCGATTATAAGCCGGGGTAACTTCATCCAGCCACTCGGTAACTCCGGGCCATTTCGGATCGAAGTGTTTTCTCAGAAAGGTGATCGACGGCACATCCACACCGTGGGATCTCAGCTTTTCCAGAATGATCTGCAGAGCAGGCCTCCGGTTGACTTCCTCGTCCTCGTACATTTGCGAGAATTCTCCCGCATTGCCGTTGCCGCCATGCAGCAATTCCCCGTCGCAGATCAGGCCGCCGCCAAATCCGTAGTTGAAGCTGAGATAGGCAAAGTCCTTGATATAGCGGCCCATACCGAACATTGCCTCCGCGATCGTACCGGTCTTTCCGCCGTTCAGCGCCCAGACGGGCCTGTCAAAGTAGCTTGTCAGGAGTGGACCGAGCTCTATCAGCGACCATTCGTGCAAGGGAAGCGACGCATTGAAGGTTGTGCCGCTCACATGAAATCCTGCAATGCCGAGGCCTACCCCGAAAAACCTTTCATCCGAAAGCGCCAATTTCTCCTGCTGCTCATGCATCCAGTCCAGGACGCGCACGAGCGCCTGAGCCACAGTCTTCTCGCGAAGTTGCACATTCGCTTCGGCCAGCACCTGGCCCGCGAAGTCCATGAGGCAGACATCGATCACGTCGGTGTTGACGGACATGCCGCATGTCCATGCATGGCGACCCTCCAACGTCAGGATCGGGCTTGGCTGCCCCTTTCCAAGACCCGGCTTTGGCGAGCCAAGACTGACGATACCGCGCTCGGCCAACTGATCGAGCAGCCGGTGGATCGTCTGCTGGGCAAGATCAGTGAGGCCGGTAAGTTCCGTTCGCGAGACTCCTGGGTTCCGCCAGATCACTCGAAGCAGAGCGCGCTCATTTTGAGAAGCGACCGCGTCATCGGTCGCCCGGAAAAAGCGCGGAGGGATTAACGCATAAGGTGAATATGCCATGTCGCTTGTCCTCTCCAACTTACCATGGAAGGGTAAGCTACGCCGCACTCAACAAACGACCGGCTTTGTAGCGTCGATTTTTTTCAGCTTCAAGGGCTTGCAGTCCGTCATATTATTGTTACTCTACATGAGTAACTAAGACGTCGCCACTTAACGCTGCGGAGGGCTCGGCGATGTCTGAAATGGAGGGCACTATGAAATTCTCAATTCTGGCGGCGACGGCCGTTCTTCTCGCCGGCGCGGGTTCCGCGCGTTCCGCTAATATCGAATTCTGGTACGGCAACACCGGCCCAGTCGAAACCGCCATCAGGGCGCAGTGCGACGCCTTCAATGCCGCCCAGAGCGAACACAAAGTGACCTGCGTGGGACAGGGCAGCTACGAAGTTCTGATGCAGAAGGCCATCGCCGCATATCGCGCCAAGCACGCCCCGGTCCTTCTGCAGGTCCTCGACGCCGGCACGCTCGACATGATGTTGTCCGACGCCGTGGTGCCAGTGCAGGATGAACTGCCCGAGGTGAAGTGGGAGAGCTATATTGCCGGCGCACGCGCCTATTACGAAACGGCGATGGGCAAGCTTTTCGCCCAGCCCTATAACGCGTCAACGCTGCTGTTTTACACAAACAAGACCGAGCTGGATAAGGCCGGCGTCCCGAAGACTCCGGAAACATGGGAGGAAGTGATTGAAGCGGCGCGGAAGCTGAAAGCCGCCGGCAACACATGCCCATTCGTGACCAACGCCGAACCCTGGATAGTCTTCGAACAGTTCTCGGCCCGCCACGGCCTGCCGATTGCAAGCAAGGCTAATGGCTATGACGGCCTAGATGCCGAATACGTGTTCAACACGACCTTTGCGGCCAAGCATCTCGCGAACCTCGTCGAATGGCGCAACGAAGGCCTTGTTCGTCTAAACCCGGACACCAAAGGCGGCAATCTGGTCGCTGCTTTCTCATCCGGGGAGTGCGCGATGATCGAAGCGTCGTCCGGGTCGTATTCCACCTTCACCAAGGCATTCGAAGGTAAATACGAAATCACGGTCGGCATGGCGCCGATGTACAAGGGCCACGAGCGCCACAACACATTCGTCGGCGGCGCATCGATCTATGTCATGAAAGGCCACGGCAAGAATGAGATCGAAGGTGCTAAGGCGTTCCTGAACTTTCTCCGCACGCCGGAGCAGCAAATGGCCTTCTCGGCCGCGACTGGTTACGTGCCGGTGACGAATGATGTGCTTAACGCTATCGCGAAGAGCCCGGATGCGAAGTCTCCCAGATATGCCACGGCAGCAATCGGCATCAAGTCGATGAGCGAGCCGGCAACACCGGATACGCGTGGTATCCGGCTCGGCTCCTATATACAGTTCCGACAAGTGTGGACGGAGGAAACCCAGAAGGCATTCGCGGGTCAGCAGACAATGCAGGTTGCTCTCGACAACGCCAAGCAGCGCGGCGATGAGTTGTTGCGCCGCTTCCAGCAGACCTACAATGGCGTAGAACTACCCTGATCAGACGTCATGATGTGGGCGCGAATACTCGCCCACATCGCTCCATAGCTCGGGGTTTGTCATGTTTCTTGAATCCACCATGTTCCGCCATCGATGGCTGCCGCTGCTCTTCGTGGCGCCGCTCCTGGTGCTTGTTTTCCTCTTTTTCTACGCGCCGGTTTTCCAGGCCTTCTACTGGTCGTTCTTTCTTGAGCGCCCGTTTGGCGGTGGCTCGGAATTCGTCGGCTGGGACAACTTTGCCCGAGTGTTCTCCGATCCCGAGTTCTGGAAGGCAAGCTGGCGCACGCTGATCTTCATGGCGACCGCCTCGTCGCTCGCCGTCCTTATACCGCTGATTCTTGCGATAGCCGCCGATCGCAAGATCCGCATGTCGCTGCCCGCCAGAAATATCCTCGTCTGGCCGAAGGGGATCGCCGGTGCCTCCATAGGTCTCGTCTTCTCCTTCATCTTCAACCCTTTCGTCGGCGTTTTAACCCCACTCAACACGCTGTTTCCCGGCACCTGGAATCCGGGCTTCGATAGTTTCGACGCCTATGTGACGCTCATCGTGGCTCATATATGGGGCAATATTCCGTTCAATTTCGTGATCCTGCTGGCCGGTCTCCGCGCCGTTCCGCACACCCTCGTTCAGGCGGCGGCGATGGATGGCGCGGGGCCTTGGCGCCGCATCTTCGACCTCCAACTTCCCCTCATCATGCCGCAGCTCTTCCTGACGCTGGTGCTGGAGTTCACCGAAAGCGTCACCTCCGCCTTTGCGCTGATCGACACGATCACCAAGGGCGGTCCAGGCGGCGCCACGACGCTGCTCGTCTACAAGATCTATCTTGACGGTTTCGCTAGCTACGATCTGTCGGGCGCCTCCACCCAGACCGCGATCCTCATGGTCTTCTTCATTCTCGTCGCAGCTCTGCAGTTCGCGCTGCTCGGTCGGCGCATCAACTACGAGCGGTAAGGCATGGTCGAGAACGCACGCTCCATCAACATCGTCGCTACCGTGATTCTGATTGTCGGCATCGCCTACATCGTGGGTCCGCTATTCCTGACCTTGACCACTGCATCGCACTCCTACGAGTTCATGCTTCAAAACGGTCTCGTCTGGTCCTTTGGCGGCGACCTCATCAACAACATGAAGCGGATCTTTACAGAAACCACGATTCCGCTGCAGATACTGAACAGTCTGACCGTCGCGGTCGGCACGGCGATCGGCCTTTGCATCCTGTCATTCCTGTCAGCCTACGCGATCGTGTATTTCCGGGTGCGCTGGGCGGCTATCGTCTTCACGCTGATCCTAGCGACCGTCATCCTGCCGCTCGATATGCGCTTCGTCACCACCTACCAGGTGGCGTCCAACGTATTCTCGCCGCTAAATGCCATACTCGACGCGACCGGGTTCAACGAGCTGATCGCCACCCTCTTCGGCGCTCCTGTTCACCTGGAATGGAGTATTCTAGACACGCGGCTCGGGCTGATCGCGCCCCTGCTCGCCCATGGCATGGGGATCTTCCTGTTCCGGCAATTCTTCTTAACGCTGCCCAAGGAACTGTTCAAGGCGGCCCGCATGGATGGCGCGGGACCGATCCGGTTTCTGTTCGACATCCTTCTGCCGCTATCGCGCACGAGCTTCGCTTCGCTCTTCGTGCTCACGTTCCTCAGCGGCTGGACGCAATACCTGTGGCCGCTGGTGGCATCCTCGACCGCCGAGTCGCAGACAGCAGTCGTCGGGCTGGCGCGACTCGTCCCCGACGAAGGCGCGGTCCCGGATTATCCGCTGATCATGGCCGGCGCCATCCTCGTGTCCATCGTGCCGCTGACGATGATCGCTCTTCTGCAGCGGTATCTCGTCCAGGGTGTCGTCCTTTCGGAGAAATGACCATGTACCCAATCGATCGCGCGAGCCGTATGGCGGCCGCCAACATCCGGCTCGACGGAGTGAGCAAAAACTATGGCCCCATGATCGTCATTCCAAAACTCGACGTCGAATTCAGAGCGGGTGAATTCACCGTCGTTCTTGGCCCATCCGGCTGCGGCAAGTCCACGCTGATGCAGATGATTGCGGGTCTGGAGCGGGTGAGCGGCGGAAAAATCGTCATCGGAGGGCGTGAGGTACAGGATCTCGAGCCCAAGGAACGTGGCTGCGCCATGGTCTTCCAGAATTATGCGCTCTATCCGCACATGACGGTTTTCGACAACATCGCCTACAGCCTGAAAATCGCAGGTTTTACAAAAGCCGAACGCCAGGCCCGCGTCGAGGTTGTCACCAAAATGCTTGGCCTGGTCGAGTATCTCCATCGCAAACCGGGGCAACTTTCCGGAGGCCAGCGCCAGCGCGTGGCAATCGGCCGGGCCATTGTGCGTGAGCCCGCCGTATTGCTCTTCGACGAACCACTTTCAAACCTTGATGCGCTACTGCGTCACGATACCCGCATCGAACTTGCGGACCTGCATCGGCGGATCGGGGCGACCACCGTCTTCGTTACCCACGATCAGGTCGAGGCGATGACGCTCGCCGATAGGATCCTGATCCTGAACAAAGGCAGGATCGAGCAATACGACACGCCGAAAGCGATCTATCACTATCCGGCTTCGGTATTCGTCGCGAAGTTCATCGGCTCGCCGCCGATGAATATCTTACGCGTCGTCGGCGACGGCTCATTGCTTCGCCTCCCCGATGGGCATCCCGTCGCGGAATGCCATCTGAAGGGCCAATTCCAGCTTGGCATCCGTCCCGAAGATATTGCTGTCGACATTGGAGCCGGGGGAACAGGCCTCAAGGCGCAGGTTCGCTACAAAGAAGACCTCGGTTCTCACTCAATTATCGCGGCCGATGTCGCTGGTGAGGCGGTTCGGATCGCAACACCGTTCGGCGCCGAGACGCCCGATCGCAAGCTCCTGCTTCTCTCTTTTCCCTCGCACAGGCTGCACCTCTTCGACGCGCAGACCGGCAAGGCGATCTCCGGCGCCTTCAGCGCCGCAACCAAGGAACAGAAATGAACTATTTCGAATACATGGCCAATCCGCATCGCCATTGCGCGATCGTCGCCCATCGCGGAAACTGGAACAATGCGCCGGAAAACAGCCTACTTTCAATTCGCCGCGCGATCGAGGCCGGCAATGACGTAGTCGAGATCGACGTGCGCCGCACAGCGGACGGTGAGTTCGTGCTGCTGCATGACGATACTCTGGAGCGGATGACCGGCCTCGGCGGGGAGCCGGAGCAGATGACATTAACGGAGCTGACGTCGCTTGCGCTGCGCAATCGCGATGGCGGTCCTGACAATCCCTTGACGGATGAAAAGCTTCCCAGCCTGCAGGACGTATTCGAACTCACGCGCGACAAAATCTTCATTCATCTCGACATCAAGCACCGGTGTGTGATCCCGGAAGTTCTCGCCTTTGCAAAAAAGATGGGCGTCGATCGCCAGGTCGACTTCTGGGCCGACCTGAAGAGCGGGGCGGACCTGGAATGGATCCGGCAAAACATTGTCGCCCACGACGTTCCCTTCATTGCGCGCACGCATCTGGAGGACGAGGACTGGAGGAAACAGATCAAGCTCGTGTTCGAGCTGAAGCCCCTGATCTGCGAGGCCTCGTTCCGGGACCTTTCACAGGTCGACGCGATCCAGCAGCGCTTCCATGATGCCGGCATCACTCTGTGGGTAAACACGCTTGATTCCGTTGCCTCGCCCGGATTTACCGATAGCGCCGCGCTCAAGGATCCCGATGCGATCTGGGGACAGTTGATACGTGCCGGCGTTTCCTCAATTCAGACGGACGAGATGGCGGCGCTTCGATCCTACCTTAAAAGAAACCATCCTGAAGGCGCGAGGAAATCAGCCCCGCCGTCGGAACGGGTGGCAATATAGAAAGAGAGGCACGCCGATGCAGTTCGATCTTCGCCGCCTCGCGGATATAGTTCGTCAGGCCGCACGGCAGGAAATTCTGCCACGCTTTCAGCAGGTGCGCGATCTCGACGTGCGCGCCAAGGCGGATGCCACCGACCTGGTCACAGCCGCCGATGAGGCCACTGAGCGCTTCCTGAAACGGGAGATCGAAAGCATCATGCCCGGTGTCCTGTTCGTCGGCGAGGAGAGCGCCGGTCAGGATCCCGGTCTTCTTCATCGCCTCGATCATGCGGAGACCGCGGTCGTGGTCGATCCGCTCGACGGGACGGCGAATTTTGTGGCGGGCATGCCGTTGTTCGGGGTCATGGCTGCGGTAGTGCGTCAGGGCAAACCGATCGCAGGTGTCATCTACGATCCGATGAGTGACGACTGGGTCATGGCTGAATCCGGCGGTGGCGCTTTTCTGGTCCGGCCTGAAGGAACCGAACGGCGACTTGCCGTTTCCACATCCGCCCCGTTGTCGGAAATGACCGGCTATGTCTCGACCGATTTTCTGCCGCCGGCCGTCAAACCCGGCATCCTCGCACGGCTCGGGAAGGCGCGGATGTTTTCCAGCCATCGCTGTGCCGCCCACATGTACCGTGCCTTTGTCAGCGGACATGGGCATTTCGTAATGCTGGATCGTCTCACGCCATGGGATCATCTCGCTGGAACCCTGATCGCGACCGAGGCAGGAGCTTACGTCGCCTGCCTCGACGGGTCTCCTTACAGTTCGACGAAACGAACTGGAGCGCTGCTCACGGCCACTGATCCCAACAGTTGGCAGACCCTGGCACGGGAAATCTTCACCCCTGGCGGCTAGTACTTAGCCTCACCAGGAACGTCTTCCGTAAACGAGCGATTGTGGTATGGCCGATGACCCGGATCAGAACCTTCATGGCCGGCGTCTAGCCATGGCCGCATAAATAAAATCAAACAGCGCCCGGTAAACAGTATCCGTTGCGAGCGCCCCACAGCCATGGGCGTGACGCCGATCCTCAACCCGGACTAAGCGTCGATGGCGGGAGCACCCGGGTTGAAGCGCGTCGGCTGGCAGTGCGCGTAGATACCCTCGACCGCGAACGGAAGCGTACGCCAGGCATCTTTGAGAATGGCCTCGGGAGGCTTGGGGAATGCTGTCGAGATCATTTGGATCAGCTGAGGCTTTGTGCAGTGAAGAAGAATAGCCATGATTGGATCGCCGGTCTGCTTTTGAGCGAATAGCGGTGCCCATTCCCCGAGATTTAAGCTGATGGCTCCGAAGAACCCATCGGCCCAGTCGCCAGCAAGCACTTCGCCCTCGTCAGTCCGCATTAACACTGGCGCATAGCGGCCGGGCGCCGTCAGTTGGTGAGCTATGAGGTTATAATGATCGACGATCGTATCGATCACCGCCTGGATCTTGCTGCCGATGAAGGCCCTCTTTTCGTGATCGCCAATGACGTGGATCATCNGCTATGAGGTTATAATGATCGACGATCGTATCGATCACCGCCTGGATCTTGCTGCCGATGAAGGCCCTCTTTTCGTGATCGCCAATGACGTGGATCATCCAGTCATTGGGCAACAGGAAGACCGGTCCAGCCGCCAGGCCGGTCAGGAAGCCATTCATCATCGAGACGTCGCGGCAAGGAGGTGCCGGCTCGACCTTTTCGAACCAGGCCTCCAGTTGCTCCAAGGTTARAGGTTTCGCACGCCTGGGCCGCTTCACGCAGCTACCGCCATGTTCATATCGGGATGTTCTTTCTTCCATTGCCATGGAAGGCAACGCTCAAGGGAGGTCGATTTTATCTCGCCCGACACGATGCGTTCAAGCACGTCGTTGAGCCAGGTATAGGGATCGAGGCCGTTCAACTTGGCTGTCGTCAGCAAGGAGCCTAAAATGGACCAGGTTTCGGCGCCGCCATCACTGCCAGCAAACAGACTGTTGACGCGTCCAAGCGCAATACCTCYCATATTGCGCTCCACGGTGTTGGAATCGACCTCAAGCCTACCGTCYTCCAGGAACAGCGTTRGGCCAGACCAAAGACCCAGAGTGTACTTGATGGCAGATGCGACAGGGTCCTTGGCGGATAYATCCTTGATCGTATCCATCAGAAGCGCTTTCAGGTCAGCCATCAAGCCTTTGGTTTTCGCCTGACGAACAGACAGGCGATGCTCGGCGCTCKTGCCGCGGATTTTAGCTTCAATCGCATAGATTTCGGCCAGGCGCTCGATCACCGTTTTGGCCAGCTCCGATTTGTATTTCTTATACACATCGACGAACTCTTATAAGCTTTATACGCATCAACTTGCAGAAGCCCACTGTAGCTGGCCAGTTGCGACTGGATTTCCGCCTTGCCCCGACCTTGGGCGAACACATAGGCAACCGCAGGATACGCGGGACCGTTCCATGGGCGATCGTCCACCGCATGCGCCCAGAATTGACAGATCTTGGCGCGTTTCCGGCCCTTTTTCAGGACAGGCATCCGGGTCTCGTCCACAAACACCCGGCTATGGCTGTCGGGTCGGGTCAAACTCTTATAAGCTTTATACGCATCRACTTGCAGAAGCCCACTGTAGCTGGCCAGTTGCGACTGGATTTCYGCCTTGCCCCGACCTTGGGCAAACACATAGGCAACCGCAGGATACGCAGGACCGTTCCATGGGCGATCGTCCACCGCATGCGCCCAGAATTGACAGATCTTGGCGCGTTTCCGGCCCTTTTTCAGGACAGGCATCCGGGTCTCGTCCACAAACACCCGGCTATGGCTGCGAATGTAAGCTAAAAGCTTGTCGTAGAGTGTTTTCAGCCACCAGGCTGACCGTTTCACCCAACCGCAAAGCGTTGATGTGTCTAAACGGACGCCTTGTCCTTTCAGCATCTGGACCTGGCGGTTGAGTGGCAGGTACCAGGCATATCGCCATACGACCACATTGCTGACCATGGCCGTCGTCGCCAGGCCGCCATCGAACAACCGCGGTTTCGCTTTGGCCTGAACAATGCCGGTTTCACAAGCCCGGCAGGCATACTTCGGTCGCACGGTGCGCAGAACATAAAGCGTGGCCGGCCGTGACGCGAGGGCCTCGCTTTCTTCTTCACCAATGCGATGGAGTTGCCCCTGGCAGCAGGCACATTCCAACGATGATGGCTCAATAACCTCAACGACGCGTTCAAGATGTTCAGGGAGGGCACCGAGGTTACGGCGAGGTTGAGATTTGGAGCTTGCTTGACGCGGCGCCTTGGCGGGCTTTGGCTCATCGTTGGTCGCATCCACCGCAACGTCAAGCTCCGCGTCCCCTAGATCGAGACGGATCTGCCCTTCGAGAACCGCAATGCACTTTTCGGACTTCTGCCCAAAAGGTTGCGCGTTGGCAGCCTTCAACATGCCCTTCAGACGCTCGATTTCAGCGTCTCTTTCCAGGACCATACCGACCAGAATGCCTGGGTCCCGAGGCAGGTGTTGGCCACGGTTGAGCATGGCAAACACTAGCCAAAAGTCGCGGAATTGTCCATGGATTACAATAAGATCACGCTATTTTTGTAGGGCGCTTCACGGGCCTTTGCTCTACTTTTGTCCAGTCCAGACCATCTAACAAAAGCGCCATTTCGCTGGCGCTGAGATGAACGGCCCCGTCACGAACGGCAGGCCAGGTAAAGTGACGAATGCCACTGCCGTCCCAAGCCACCATCTTCAAACGATCATTGCGCTTACTGCGGAAGATATACACGTCGCCCGAATAAGGGTACGCGCCAAGCGTGGTCGATACCAGCGCTGCCAGACCATTTATGCCCAAAATCGACCGGCTTGGAAGCAATCAGGATCCGTAAATCCGATCGAAGCGTGATCAAGCCGAACCCCGCAGCGCGCTGAACACCGTCCGCAACGCCTGCTCATCAACGCCGCCGTCGATAATGACACAAGCGCCGTTAATCTCAACGCGAACGGTCAGCGACCTCCCGAGACATGGTTGAGGCTGTTCGTCACCAAGTTTCACGACCGGCGCGAAACGCATCTCCTGCTCATCCGATGCGCTCTCGCGGGCGCAGCGACGCCAATAGTGCAACAAGCCTTGACTGACGCCGTATTGACGCGCGACGGCAGAGATATTGGCGCCGGGCACAAAACTCGCCGCTGTGATCTTCGCCTTGTCCTCCGGGCTCCATCGACGGCGGCGATCCTCGCCGATGATGACTTCGACACGACGTGACGTCGATCGAGCCCGCTCTGCATTACCTTGCGCATAGTGCTGATGACTGTCATCAGCACTATGCGGCACAACTTGCTCGTCGCTCTCGATTGGCACCAGATCCATCATTCCCACCTCTCAATCTCGAAAGATCGGGATTATGCGCGAACTGAAAATCAATGAAATGTGGGGCGCTCGCAACGCATACGGTAAACAGGTAAACACGGCGCGGTTCACTCATTTAAACAAACCGACAAACAGACAACCGATCGATCCCACAATCAGTCGATTAGACGAGTAATTAATTAAAACTAGCAATCGATTTACGTCTCCGTGAGAGAGCTCACAGACAAACGAACATTACGTCTTCAATAATCCTGCCATTCCTATTCCGCCATTGCTATTGCTCACTACCGCTGCCTTCTTTTGGAAAAGACGTCTAAACTAGACTAGATAGGGATTGTCATAATAGGTAGATAGGTGGGATCGAGATAGCGCGATTGTGAGGACGTTTATATGTAAAAAAATAAATTCAAGACTAGACAGTACAAAACTGAGGCTCAGCCACCGGCTACAGGCCGCTATCGCCTACAAGCTTCTGCAACAGTTCATTGATTAAGTCTTGCCGGGCCCATACGCAAATTGCCTCGACCGGAAGCTGTTCAGCAAGCTCGAATTCTGTTTCTCCCTCCTGAATTGTAAACGGGCACTCATTCGTCTCAAGAACCAGGGCCGTTTGGTTTTTGCCCCTCACGAGGTTTCGGACAGCCTGCTGCGTGAGATCTGGCTGTCTGCGAATCTCAAAGCTCCCGTACAAAACTGTCTGCTGCCAATCCTCCGGAATGGCTTGAGTCTTTGGCACTCCCATCGAAATGCCGCCGTCGAACAAGATGTTGGTTAGTCGAGCAAACTCTTCATCTTCGTACAGTTCTGCTCGAGAGTAGATGACGAGCTGATAAGAGCGTAAGCGTAGGTTACCCCGGCCCCTGTAGGACTTACTTCTTTGCTCTTGGTAGCCTTCAAAACCCGATCAAACTCTTCGTTGCTAAGTTTGGACACCATCGTGGATGAGGTTGGAGTATGCTCTCTTCAAACAGTTCTGTATGGTTGAAGGACGATTGATTGACAAATTGTGATTTTGGCTCACGATGGCGGCGGCTCTTTATAGATTTCGGAGACGATTGGGCAAGCTGCTAACGCAAGACCTTTACATCTCGCCCGGATGGGGTGATAGCCAGCAACGGAGCGCAGACCGTCCGCATTGACAGTCTCTGAAAGTCGCCGCGCGTCTCACACGTCACCTCCGTTTACATGCGTCGCCCCTCGCCTCAGTAGGTCAGCACTTAGCCACCGCGGCTTACGTCAAAGTGCGGGCCTATTTGGCTCAAATAAGCCGGGGTTCCCAGCTTGCCCGGGGTTTATCCATTTCCGTCAGCATAGACGGGCCTATCAAG
Source organism: Ensifer sp. Root31 (assembly GCF_001424825.1). Classification (NCBI taxonomy): domain Bacteria; kingdom Pseudomonadati; phylum Pseudomonadota; class Alphaproteobacteria; order Hyphomicrobiales; family Rhizobiaceae; genus Ensifer; species Ensifer sp. Root31. The sequence goes on from NZ_LMCO01000014.1 coordinate 122,910, forward strand.
GTTTCACATTCATCAACACCCTGTCCCGCCCGACGGCGAAATGACGCGCCCCCTGGCTGGTTGACACGTCAGCCCTGCATGCGCCAGCTTGAGGCGGTATGGTTTTCGTCGACATCGAGGGGTTACGTTCAGAAACCGGCTGCACGATCGGCCCAACGTACATCCGTGATGACACCAGCGCACGACCAGTGTGGATGATTAAGATATAAGATACCCGCACATCGAGTGCTGATGGGTCACAGCATCCTTCCGCTCTTTTCTAAGTTCACTCATCATGGCGGCAATTATCGTCAACGAAGTTTCTTACGAAAATGCCGTGTTGGAACTGGACGAAGACTCACGCAGTTGGCTTGTGAATGCCATCCCGGACCGCGTGGCCACCTCCTTCGCTGCAGCCGCTGAAGTCGTGTTTATAGCGGACTTTCACAGGCCGGTCAGCCACCTCGACGCGGACTTATACAAAACCTTTCCAAATCCCTGGTTAACTTTTGTTGGCGAGGACGACATCATTGGGGGATGGGCGCGCCTACGATCCACCGGTATCGTGGCTTCTCACAGCGCGGAGCAAGCATGGCAATACGGCCATGCCCGCGGCTTGGAACCAGGACAGAGTCCTGAAAAACGATGCCGCTACCTGCTGTTTGGCCCTTTCGGCGCCAAAGCTTGGCCGCCAAAGCGGCTTGCAGTGGTCCTGTCGTTCGAGGGAATTGAGCATCATCTTGTCCGAGCTGTGAAGGAAGTCGCGGGCATCGTCTTTCTTGTGGAGGATGGCAACGGGGCACCCAAAATTGACCCTGACAATTTCGACATGCGTTTCCCGAGTGACAAGTTGGTAGATATTGTGAACGCATTGATGGCTTTGCGAAAGGCGTATGGGACTACTGCTCGTGGTAACTAACTCGGCGTGGGGCAAGAACGGGGCTACGTTGAGGACGGACGGATACGTGTTAGATAGCCCTAATGTTTGCAAATCTTTATGCGCCTGGCGCCTAGTCGTTTCAGATGACGAGCTGTAAGAAACGTGAGCGCGTGTCAGACCCAGGCAGAAACTACGCTTTTACTACGGGAATCCGGGAACAGGCTCCCTCAATCGGAGGCCAACTGCAGACACAATGCCTGCGAATCACTCGGGATGCGCGTCACCTGGTAGACTATTGGCTCCGACCGACGGGGCAAAGACCTTCCGCGCTGATAACAACCAATTCGGGGGGCGTCCAACGCTTCCCCGCACATGCGACGCCTCGCCCCAACCATTACGCAATTCCGTCGAAGCGCGGGTGGCTGATGTTCCGATTGACACTTCGTCACAATCAGCTCACACGTCTCCAGCTTCAGACGCGTTGGGTCTATTCCCCCACCGCTGAGGCACGAGCACCGTCTTTCACACCTCTGTGACCCAGCCGCGGTGAAGCTGAAAGCGTAGAGACACGTCATCAGATTCGCCCGACGCGTCATCGGCTGACGCAGTCCTTAGTCCGTCATCCTGCATACCCACCCTGCCCCAGCCTCGACGGTCTAATTTTCGTCCGGGCCGGCCATAAGACAACCAAAGCTGAAAAAATACAAAAGCCGACTGTCCTTGGGTCCTTTCCAAGTTTTGCGATCAGTCCTCATCGAACTTTCTAGTTCCAGAATCATGGAATATCTTGAATTGGCGCTTTCGCGCTTGAGCGAAGAAAACCGCGAATGGATCCAGGGTGCAATTCCGGATGCCCTTGCGTTTCGGTTCGCATCATCCCCCGAAGTTTTTGTCTGCGCCGACTTCCAGAGACCAATCTGCGAGTCCGACCTGGCACTTTATGCTCCAGCAGCCGCGCAACAGATTCACGCGACATTCGTGATCAACCGAGACTGGAGGAGCAACGCATTTTCACAGTTGGCAACCCGTAACTTCGTGGGCTCCTATCGGAAAAAGCTTGGAGTTCTCGAGGGAAGCCTTCATCATTTCCCCCGTGCTACCCCCATCGGAACAATGTGTCACGACATCTTCACCGACTTCGATCGCACTGCTTGTCCTCAGACTCGGCTCATATTGCTTCTCTCCTTCGAAAAGGTCGACAAAGACGTTGTCCGGACTGTGCAGCAGTTGAGCGGGAGCGTCCTACTCGTCCAGATGGAGGATGGGACACACGACACATCTCTCAACACGAACGACTATGACATGCGTCTTCCCATGAGCAGACTACAGCAAATTTTGGCAGCGTTGGTGGCATTTCGAGAGCAATATCAAGCCGCCATGCGAGAAGTCAGTCTCGTGGCATGATTAATTGTGTTGTGACCCAGGTACAAATTAGGGATTACCTCCCGAGATATTACATTCGTTTAAACTTATATACACTATTCATAATCGGCCATATACCTGGCACGTAAACTATGTCGCCCACAATTTCTTTCTACATGTGCATGATCGACGGGCGTCTCCCACTAAGTAAGCCAGCCTACATGCGTCTGGTCTCCTGCGGCCGGATCGGCTTGAACGCGGGAACCTTCCTCTCCTCAGCACGTGCGGTATAGACCGGGAATTAATTTGTAGAGGACTTCGTTCCGTAACGACCCCGTTACGCCGTTAAGCGCGCGAACGCACATATGAATACCTGGTGGGAACCATGACGTACATAAATTGCGAGGGGAGCTAACTAAAGTTCTTGTTTCCGGTGGGCGCTGCAGTGGAGGTCTCGGGACTGAATAGGTTGGGCCTGTAACAGATGGTGAGGGGATCTGATTTAGCAAAGAGCCCAGTAATACACCCGCATATATCCTGCCTGCCTGCCTGCCTGCCTGCCTGCCTGCCTGCCTGCCTGCCTGCCTGGCGGCAGCTTGTTGATGCGTGATCACGAGGTCCTGCACATCCTAGCTTGATGCCTTCCGTGATGGCGATATGAGAGATTGCCTCCCGGTCGCAGCAATCGAGAGTGAAGGCGACACGGGCCTTCTCCTTGTTGTCGCGGCCAATCTCGAAGCCATCGGAGCACCATCTGGTGCTCGAGCGGGCGACGGCGACCTGGCCGTCATGGAGACGATCATCGACGGCTCCGGTATGTCGCACGAGCAGTAGATGGTGCAGCTTCATGACCCGGTGGACGCGCTTGGCATTGGGCCATGACTTGCCCTATTTTCGGGCATTCCTGCGCAGGATGGCATGGACCCGGCGATAGCCCTAAGTGGGCATGTCTGCGATGACGGCCTTGATATCTTCTCCAGCACCCAATCCGGGAATGGCGGGCGTCCTCTGGCTCTGGAAGGGGAATCTTTGGCACGGGCAGCGATATTCGACCGGGCGGCTCCCAAAGTATCGCAGACGGTCTTCATTTCAAAAAGTCCTTCGGAAGAGAGAGCGAACGCAACATCTGCTTTTTGGGCCGGCGACGATTTCGACGGCTTCCTTGAGGATTTCGCCTTCCATCGTCTTCTTGCCCAACGGGCGCTGCAATCCTTCACCTGGGCCTAAGCGTCCGGTATTCGGAAGCCGGAATGACCTCCTCTGCTGTAGCCGTCAACGCCCCTTGTCGAACCCTACGCCTACCTGCGAGATCTCTTCATCAGCCTCGCCCACGGCCATCTCGCCAAAGATATCGACGTCCTAATGCCGTGGCCTACGTCCAACGGCTCAGCGCCTCACAGTGACCGAAAGATCAGTGGGGTGGACACGCCGAATACAACAGACAGGTACTCGGACGGAGAGATATACCAATGCCCAAACAAACTGAGTAACGAACAACGGGACGCATCTACGAACTGTTTCTCTTACTTTTTTTTATCCGAATACACATACTTTACACCTCTATACTTCCTGCCCCTACCCCACTCTGCCCTACCCCCACTCTGCCAAGGGCCCTCTAACTCGTTGCGGATAAATTCAAGGCGCTAAGAGGTTCTCAGTGGAGGCGGCGTACGAAGACCCAACACTTGGCCAATATCCGTAATGTGTGTGACGCGGCCAGGCCCAAACGCGCATCTTACATGAGACGTGTCGCCCTGCTAGCCACTCGGATGGTCGGGGCATGACCCGTATGAGTCACATCTCAATGAGCGGTATGACGCGGCAGTGGCGGTCAAGGTGGTCATTCGGACCTCACAAATTTCCACTTGCGCATCCGGCGTGGTTGCAATGGGTGACGTGGCGCTTTCCTACTCACTCAGCATGGCTGCAGAAAGACGTCATTCGGTTGATAACATTTGATGCAACAACCCGCTCTAGCCACTATAAAAAGCGATCTAAGGCCTACTTCAGCAGCACAAACAGCACTCAGCATTCCTACAGAAACTAAACTCTTACAACACTACACTATCAACTTTGTTCAAAATGGCCTTTTCGACTGCAGGCAACGCATTATCTCTTCCTACACAGGTAGTTTATGACGATCGTCTCGAACGCACCTGCGCTGCGATGAAGACCCACGGCATCGATGTTCTTGCTGTCGCGGGCGTCGACATTCTCCGCTTCTTGACCGGCTTGCACGGCCTGCCGGTTACCCGCCCGATCTGGCTGGTCCTTCCCCAGGGCGGTGAGCCGGGCTTTGTTTCGCCTGGCAGCGAAGTAAAGGAAATTCAGGCGCGTTGCCAAACCAAGGTGGTCGCCAGATGGGTCGAGTGGGAAGAGGAGGTTCCAGCTCCCAGGACCCACCACGAAGCGCTCGCCAAGTATTTGAGAGAGATCGCTCCGAACGCCGGCACAATCGGCATCGATTTCAACGGCATCACCGGTGGAAACCTTGAACTGGTCAAGCAAGCGGTCGGTCCGGAGCGGGCCAAGGACGTCTCACCTATGCAGCGCGAATTGTTCGCGGTGAAGGATGCAGCGGCACTCACCGTCATTCGTGGCAGCTGCGACGTCATTGCTGCGCAATTCGAGGCCAGCCGTGCCGCCATCGCGCCCGGCGTTTCCGAATGGGAGGTCTCGCTTGCGTCATTTATGGCTGGCACTAAGCGTCAGGCTGAACTCTTCAATGGAAACGAGGAGCAGTCGCCGTTGGCGCTTGGCTTGCATATGACGGGAAGTGGCCCTGAGCGCACCGCTCGCTGCCATGCGGCCGGAGCCGGCCGAAAAATGCGGGAAGGCGACGTCGTCCAGATCTGCCGTTGCAGCACTGGCATCTACGGCCATCTGGTGGGTTTTGACCGTCCGGTTCTGGCTGGTAATAAGCAGCCATCCCAGGAAATGCGAAAGGTCATTGATTTGGCGCGTGAGGCTCAGGAGGCGGCCTTGGCTAAAGTCCGTCCCGGTGTGGCAGCTGGTGAAATTCACGACGCGGCTATGGACGTGATCGATCGCGGCGGCTGGAAAAATCCCGTCCTGCATCGCACCGGGCGTTCAATTGGGTACTCCGGTTGGGACGGGCACGAGATCAAAGCCGGATCCCAGACCGTGTTGAAGCCGGGTATGGTGTTCACTGTTGAGCCGGGCATTTATGTTGATGGGGTCGGCGGTGCGCGATTTGGCGACACCGTGGTGGTCACCGAAACAGGATACGAGATGCTCACGCCATTTGAGCTAGGTCGGGATATTTGAGCGGTTCTTTAGACGCAATTGCGTAAACAAGGCCACTTTGCTCGCCGTTACGTAGACAATTAAAGTCAACTATTTATGGATCGTCGAGAAAAGAACGCAAGCGTGTGAATGTTACAGAACTTGAGATTTCGCCCACAGGTGCGGTAAACACGCGGTAATCTCAGTTATCTCGATCAAGAATCCCACGATCTGTCTGAAGCGGCAGGAATTTGAAAAGTCTCATTACCGACGGCTTAAACGTCTTCTGATCTGCTGTCCTGCTAAAAGAGCGGTGTGTCGCTAGCCAATAAACATCAACTCTAGGCATTTTTTCGGTCTTGGAACATGCTCGGCATTGCCGAGACGAAAGGCGGGACGCCAACTCGTCACCCATAACACGCTGGGAATACGAGGGTCACGCAAGCAAGGGGCGTTGCGCCCTACCGAATCCAATTGGGCTACGGGGAAAGAAGTGTGGGCAGGCGGAACCCCAACTCATCTCACATGACGCCCTGCATTGGAATACGAGGTCACGCTGACATAGGACTCCAGGACGCGTAACAGATGACGCGGCGCGCCAAAAAAGCTTGCTAATCTGCGTTCAGCTGACGTGGAAGTAGGACGGGTCCCTATTTGGAATTCTTGAGAAGCGCATAAGAAGTGCCGACCCTCCCGTGTCGTTCTCCCACAACTCAACACGTTGCAATCAAACTTCATTCACTTTTTCAACATTCCCAGACTTCTCGCAAAACACCGACACCATGTCTGCTCCTTCAACTGCTACCGATGCTACGACCGCAGCAGGCCAACGCCAGCTTCACCCCGGGATGAAGTATCTCCTGGCCAAGTTTGCGGCGGGCGTTACTGCCATTCGCGGCGATAAAATCCTCGCCGGAGCGGAGCTTCTCCCGGGGAATGTCACCGGTTTCATGGATGCAATGGGTGTGCCCGCTAGCCAGACGGACAGGAACACTCTGCTCGACTTTGCCAAAGTCACCGCTGGATCCTCCATGGGAGATAGCGAGCAGGCTATGGCGTATTATGCTCAGTCCCCAGGCGTGATTGCGGACAGTCTCGTTGCTTGCCAAGAACTGAAAAACTTGTGCGAAGAAAATCTCCGCTCTCTGACGAAGACGCAGCGCAAATTGATTTTGCGCCGTCAAAAGCGCGTCTTGGTGCGCATTGGACGCCTGCTGAACAAGGACCCTGCCGCTTTGAAGCTCGTCCAGACGCTTGCGGGGCTCGGCTTCTTTGCCACGGCTGGATGGCTTCAGTGGACCGCGAAGGAAAGAGCTTGGAAGATCGGAAGCTGGCCTGCCGTCTGCATTGGCGCGATCCGGCTCCTCGGAAATCTCATGTACAACGACGCTGGGACCATCCACCAGGGCTGGAAACTCCAGTATACTCATCTTGGGATGGCTGCGGTCTCGTACACCTTGGAGGTTCTCTCCCGGTGCGGAGTTGAAGTTAGAGCAGACGATCCGACCATGATCGTCACAACGCTGGCCAATCTTGTCCCCGTCCTCGGCTATTACATGAGGAACATAGAGGCCACTATCGAAGACGGCATCTACAAGTTTGAGGGTTGGCGAACAGGCGCCGCTGGTCGTGCAGACGCTGCTCTGCTCCAGCCCATTTTGAACAAGCTGCGTGCTTTCTCCAAGGCCTCCGCAGATGCTCTTGCGGATGGATCACTCAACAAACCTGGAAACAGGACTGCTGCTACAGGTAAAGAGGCGGAGATTGAGGTTGACAGTCTTGCCTCCTTGCTTAGCCTCGATGTTCAGCCGAGCTCTACCACCTGGGGTGAACTTTTCAGATCTCTGTTGCACGAGGCCATCATCAAGTCGCCAAGCCTTGTCTTTGCCCTGACTACTGGTGTCATTCTGGTCTCAGCTGCGGTTAACAATATCAAGGCTCTGTCCGACAATTCGGCGATAGTGATGACCATCCTCGTGGAGTGCGGGCTGGCCATCAAAAACCCAGGCCTCACTCCCGATCAGTTCCAGTATCGCCTCCTCGTGCTGATCCTCAGTCGTTTCGGATCGATTTTCTTCTTCGCCGCCGCTATGTTGCATGAAGTGCGCACCACCGGGCGCCGCGACATCTACGACAAAAATCCGGAGTTCGCGGCGACAATGGCTCATTGCAATGCGGCATTCGTTTGTATCCTAGGGCTTGCCGTCACCCCAGGCTTCCGGCTCTTCAATCGCATCCTAGCGGCGGGCTGCCGCGGCGCTGTGCAATGCTGGACTGCCATTCACGCACCGTCGAATGTCGAAGATCCGGTTGTCTCGAACTTTGAAGACGAGCTCGATAGGTCCGGCCTTACCGGAACTCCCGTCAGTTGTGCAGTTAAGGAGATGCCCATTTCTGACATCACGGGCGACGATGATGACGATGATGACGATGAAGACTTAGGCGAGGAGCTCCTTTATGACGTCGGAAATCTCGTGTTGCCGACCCTGGTGTGCGACGAGAACGATAGCGAGGCAGAGGATGATCCCGAGGCAGAGGCCGAGCTGGACAAGATAGGCAGAACTTACGTCCTTCCGGCCTTGGAGGAGTTTTGTCGTAAGTTCGAGGGAAAAGACGATCTCCCCGCTTCGCTGCAGTCTGAAATGCTGGAAGCCGCTGCTATGACGGGGGCGGGCGATTTTGATCTAGTGCAGTAAAGCATCGACGTCGGGATGGGGCAAATCCGAGTAGCTAGATCTTCTATTTTGAACCGGTTCTCTGTTTCAACTCTCTTTCGCCAATGTGATCGCAAGTGCATGAGCTAGTCCCTTGTTGAGTGGGGCATCTTTGTCGAAGTGTTGCTTGACTGTTTACAGCCAGATAAATCCTGCCATGCCCCCATGCCCCCATGCCCCCATGCCCCCATGCCCCCATGCCCCCATGCCATGCCATGCTAGTTTCTACTAGCTGTCGTCTCGGGAGGCATAGCCGCAATTGGTTCGACTGCAGGCGCCAGGGGCCAGGGTGACCTTGCCAAGCAGCACTGACGACGAGGGCGCTCACTCTCCGTGCTTGTGTCAGGATAGTACGGGACCTCGTTCGAACATGTACACACAAACGAACTTCTACATCAACAATAAACCCAACCTACGACTTAGTATTCGCCGTAACTTTCGAGTGGTCGTATGCATAGATGTAGATTCGCACTAACATTACGCCCGAATATATCCTGCCCTCAGGATTCTGCACTGCCTCATATGTACTGCAACTATGGTGGTGGCTGTCCCGATGGTCGGACACATCTGCGCCCGTCATGTGACCTGAGCCGGGCGGGCACTTCGTTCACCGCCCATTCTCAAGATACGCTTACGCAAGACTGCCACACCGCCTGAAACATCACATTGGATATCGGGGCTGCCGGTCTTATTTAGCTGCAGGACACGTCAACCCGGTCCAGCGCACGTCGTTCACCGCACGATCCCTGCCAATCAACGGTTTAGATGGCGGAAGAATGTGACAAACACTTGGATCAGGTGGCTTGGCGGCTTACGTGTCGCTGACGCGTACGTTCGGCGTGCAACGTAGTCACCGCGTGCGGATCAGCACATTCTGTTGAGATGGCCATTAGGAACCAATTGAATGCTAAGGCGTGGCATATTGCGCAAGCGAGCTGAAAAACCAAGAACGAGTTGCGCGTATCTGCGGCTGAGCTCGACCGCCCAAGTGAGTCATTCATTTGGGCGCCTTCGGCCTCTCCCGTCTGACCGTATTTACACGTGATCTAAAGCCCACGTTATATAAGGCGACCATTCCCGCCTCCACAGTAAGCTCTCCACCGACGAACACAGCTTCCAGTTCATCAACATCTACTTCAGCTTTCAAAACCTTCACCAAAAACACTTTCACCCTTCGCTTTCCCCAAGCAGCAAAATGGCTCCCAACCGCAACATCTACCGCGCCGAATACTGGGGCGACGCAGTCAACTGTGTCCCCAACGGTCTTCAGGACTTCTTCTTCGTTCGCCATGGTCAAACCGATTGGAACGTCAAAGGTCTCGCCCAGGGCCAAGTTGACACCCATCTGAACGCCACGGGTGAACAACAGGCTCTCGCGGCCGAGCCAATCATCAAGGCTTTGCCCATCGCGAGGGTCGTCTCCTCCCCGCTTTCGCGTGCCGTTAGGACCGCCGAACTGCTCGTTCAGGGAAAGAGCCTTGTGGTTCAGGTCGACGACGGCCTTAAGGAACGCTCCTTCGGCGAGTACGAGGAAAAGACCCCTCCCCCTGGCCTCTACTACCAGGATCTTGAAACGACCGAGCCCCGCCAGGAGTTCGGCCGCCGCGTCGCCAAAGTTCTTCGACACTGCCAGGAACCCGGTTCGCTTATCGTCGCTCATGGATGCGTTTTACGCACCATCATCGGCCTCCTGGACACCGACATCACCTGTTGCGATGATCTGGGCAATGCTCAGGTCTTGTACTTCAGGAAGACTGAGGTCGGCCTCTGGGAGGTGAAGAACCTCAGCGCCGCTATCATTAGGTCTGTCACGGCTATCGAGACAATCGACAGCAACGGCCGACCTATCGTCGAGGTGACTACCATGACTGAGCGAGGTGCCAAGGGCATGGAGGCGACCCCCACCGGTGTCACGGTCGGAGCTTACGAACCCCACGTGCTACGGGACGGCGACAAGTCTCGCTATAACGGCCTCGGCGTGACCAAGGCTGTGAACAACGTCAACACCATCATCGGCCCCGCTCTGCAGGGCATGAACGTCTTCTGCCAGAAGGAGATTGATGCGAAGCTTCTGGAACTCGACGGCACCTCCAATTTGAGCAACCTCGGAGGCAACGCCATTTCCTCGACCTCCGCTTCAGTCTGGCGCTGTGGCGCTGCCACACTCAGCTTCGAAGACTGGCAGTTCGCAGCTTTCGGGCTTCCCAAGTCTATCCCGCTGCCGATCTTTAACATCATCAATGGCAAGCGCAAGGCAGGTCGCGAAGACCTGACTTACGAGCACATGGTGGTTCCCTATGGAGCAAAGACCTACTCCGAGGCCGTCCGAATGGGTAAGGAGATCCATACTGCGTTGGGCGGGGTCATTGGGGAGTTCCTTGGGAAGCCCGCCGCCGCGGGCGCCTCCGGCGGATACGAAGCACCCAGTGATGATCCCGTTAAGGTCATTAGCCTCATCAAGCAGGCGGCAATCAACTGCGGATACGGCAACAAGGTTGCTTTCGCCATCGACAGTGCTGCGGCAGATGTCCATCAACATGGAACTTACCCCTACAAGGGCAAACGCGTTTCCGCCGCGCAACTTCTCCCCGTCTACGAGGAGCTTGCCGCTAAGTTTGACATCATGTTCATCGAGGACTCGTTTGACGAAGAGGCCTTCGAGGACTTCGCCGCCGCTCGTGAGCGGATCCAACGCACCATCATTGCCGGTGATGACCTTACGGTCACCCAGGTGCCCAGAATGGAACAGGCTGCTGAGTGTGCGGCTATTGAGGGCTTCATCTTCAAGCCCGGCCAGGCAGGAACCGTCACCGAAGCTCTCGCAGCTCTGGATTTCGCCACGGAGAAAGGCTGGATGGTTGCTGCGTCTGCTCGTGGTGGTGGTCCCATGACCGACATTGTGAGGGCTCTGTCGCTCGGCCTTGGTAAGGTTCACCTCTACAAGGCTGGCGCGCCCACCAATGGTGGCCATCGTACCGAGGCTCTGTGTGAGGGCATCCGCATTTGCGAGATGTATGGCGTTCCGCTTGTGAACATTGAGCACTTCCTTCGCTTCAAGTGGCTTTCTCTCAACTGAACAGTTGGGGCTTATCTGACAGATTAATGACCGTGATCGCTGGTCATCAAAGGGGATAGATGGAGGTCTATAACGGGGTGTGGCAGAGTAGTAGCATAACTTAGGACAATAAATCACATGCCCCACTCTCTCTTGAAACCCTGCCCCCTACTGTGAACAAATGCTGCTTTTTAGGTCTAAGCGTCCCTTCATCTTTAAGAGCTGTGCCCAACTCCTTTAGTCAATCTGGTGAGGTTAGGCGGTGTTTACACATCCATATATCCTGCCATCTGTTGCCATCTGCCATCTGTTGAACGGGGTTTGTGGTTGGTCGACATATAGAGCGGCATGATGATCGACAGATTTTGGATGGAGGCAGGTTCAGCCGGTTCCCGAGGTCCCGGATGATTCGATGGACGTTGTCGAGGTCGCAGAAACGCACAAAGTGTTCCCTATCTCGAGTTCGACAATGCCGACGAGCACGCCGATCAACGCCTCGCCGATGACGAGATGACGGGAATCCGCCGTTCCACCTCCGTGAGCTATTGTAGCCGTTGCATCCCTGTTCCGGTCACGTCGTGCATGTCCATGCGATGCTCGCAGCGTACGGATATTTTTCGCCGGACCCTCCCTCCGCTGCAATGCTTGCGAACGCTCCAAGCCTTCATCGGTCAGGATCAATGACTTCGACTTGTTGACTGGGTCGGCGATCATGCCCTTCTTGTGAAGCCGATCCGTCGTTGCCCAGTCGAAGCCCTTCCAGGCACAACGCTCGTTATGCACCGTCAGCCATAGCAGCGCCAAAACCGCATCATCGATCTTGTCCTCATCGATCTCCATGAACCCACGTTACCACGCGCGGCACCCGAAATCCTGCGGCCCTGCTCGGATGGATACTCCGGAGCGCCCCACATCGGCGAACCAGAACGACTTAGTTCACGTAGACTGACTAGATCTGAACGAAAAAGCGCCTTCAGTTATGGCCGCTGCAAAGGTCGGAACCAACGAATATACTAATTATCGAGGGAAACTAGAAACGGATAGCGAGACACTTAAACAAACTACCTCTAAGAGATTTGCTTGATCGATTGCATTGATCTTACATTTCCATACTTCCTGCCTCGCATCGCCACCGCCTCGCACCGCCACCGCCACCGCCTCGCAGCGCCACGCACCCAAGACGGAAGCGCCTGGTTTCGCGTTTGATCTCTTCGAGCCAACCACCAAAAGGCATCACGTCACGCGGTCGCTTCAATAGATTACGAGGACGACGCTAAAAGGACGCGTCACCAATATCGTAAGCTTTTTAGACCAGCTGACCCGATCCCGGTTTGCGATGGCCGCTTGCCCCGCACCTCCTCGAGGTATTAATAGGGGAGGCGTTGGCATAATGTGTTCGAGTCTATTAAATCCCAATCTTGTAGCCTGACCGACAGACCCAAGAAGTCTCTGTTATCACCACTTCCGCTACAAACTCTGACCATGGCCGATAATTTCGATCCATTGCGAGACGACGGACGCAGGGTCTTCCGTCCGCGGGCCAGCCACTCCAGGGCTCAGACCTTCCCAGAAGAGGAAACTTTGAGAGCCCGATTTAATCGTCGCGTGAATAGCCACCCTTTGCCCCCGGCCATCAACCCCCGCGAGTACGACTACTACTCAGGCAACCTTAGGCCTTTTCCTCAACACGATTATTTTCCCGCACCCTACAACACCTGGGCCACCTATCGCGCGATGCCACCAACGCAGTTCTCCAACAACCAACCTTCACCTGAGTGGCTTTGGCCGATGGAACCCGCCCCTACCAGAAACGATGGTTTTTTAGATGACGCTCTCAGGCACTTGACGCAGCAGGAACGTGCGTTCGTAAACGCCAATGCCCGCTATCTCGGATGCGCAGGCTTCACGCCAGAGGACATAATCCTTCTAGCTCGAATTCCGACAGCATGGGACTATGTTTTAACCTACGCCCTCGTTCAACGGGACAGGGGTTTCGCTCCAAGTCAGATTATGCTCCAGGCATTTTACCCGCCCGCTCCGGTGGGATCGAGCGAAAGACGTACCACGCGCATCAGATCCCCCGATGCCAGTGTCCGTCGCCCGCGCCGTCCCCGCCCGTCACAAGCTCTTCTGCCCGATTTGGAGCGACGGGAGGAACGTGACTTGACAGAGGAAGAGCGGACAAATCTGGAGGACGCTCATTCACGATGGAGCCCGGATCTTGACCTTCGCCAAATGGGTCTGGAGTTCTATCTTTATATGGTTCCCGCCGAACTAGCAGCCCAGATCGCTGGCCATAAGAACCTGATATTGTCGTTGGCGGGTTTGGCATATGTCGAAGACCATCAGCACGAATCAACAAAATCTTCGCATCGTCACGCGGTCAAAACTGCTACAAACTATCTCCTGGATGCTCAAGACGAAGGTTTGATCGCCATTTGCGATGACGCCGTCGGAGACTATGTCGGGTTTTGTGGGGACGGGGTAAGCGCTGGTTTTGCAGCGTTGAAAGATGCGATCCAGGACCATCAGCTCAATCAAATTGAATGCAACAGTGAACTTTTCGCTCAGGCCAAGCGCCTGTTCGTTCAACGACAGATCAATCAGGAAGCGGTCGAGCTTTACCCTCAGGAAAGCTCCGGGGTAGCTATATACCTTTCCCAGCAACTACGCGACCTCCATGGTCTGGAAGGTGTGCAAACGACTGAGCGAACCAGGTTCCCCCGGGTCTACCAAGAGAACTCCAGCCAGGTCAGGGCGATCGCCGAGAGGTTGCGTGATCAACTCGACCAACCCGGCCAGATCTACCTAAATTTTCTCCAAAGCAAAGCAGCCATTCGGCAGCGATTGAGGCAGTTGTTTCCAGAGGATTACAGCCGTATGGACTACGAGCTAGACACTCTCACTGGGGAGGCCGAAGACGCGATAAATGCGACGGAGGAAAGTGGGGCAGGTGGCGGGACCGGCGCTTCCATCGCCGATAGAATAGCGCGAGCGCAGATTGGTCACGACCTGCTATTGACCTTGGGCAATGCTCACAAGAATTGGTACGAGGAGAAGCTGAAGGAAGTTCTTTCGGACCCCGCCAAATTGGATGGGGAGATGGTGCAATAGCATTTAGCGGAATCGGTTTGATGTGTTTAGGGCGTTTTAAGTGGGCCTAGCTACTTCGTATAATGCAAGCTTAGATGATTTGCATCTCGTGAGCGGATATAACACACTTCCGCTGGCAACAGTCACGTCCGGACAACGTTCCATGCTGTAGTCGGTGAAGTCCGGCCCTTTTCCGTTTTCGTCGAAACTCCCTATTGGCCGAGTGCAAAAATCAACCCATCCTCGCATATACGAGCTGACGCGTTTTCTTGTGGCTGCAGGACACGTCATACAGTGACCTATAGATGAAGCGCTTGGTGTCGCATCCCCGCTTTCCTCTGGACCACGTGACTGGGAGTTTGAGTATGTGCTCTGTTCCTTTTGGAACGAATCGGCTTAGAAGCCTGTAAACGGCACCCCAACGGCTAGATGTTTACATAAGGATATATCCTGCCGTCCCCGCCGTCCGCCGTCCCCGCCGTCCCCGCCGTCCCCGCCGTCCCCGCCGTCCCCGCCGTCCCCGCCGTCCCCGCCGTCCCCGCCGTCCCCGCCGTCCCCGTCCGCGCCGAGTTCTCGGAAGGGTCATTACACCTCAAAGGTTGGTATGATGTGCAGCCACGCTCCGGTGACTTTTAGCGTCAAAAATCACCGCTCGCGACTTCGGCTGCTGGGAACCTAGCTATCGCCTTTTGCCCCCAAGGTTTGACAACGGCTCATGAAAAAGGAATATCTTTGGATCGCGCAGCAGCGATAGACCTATGGCGACGCGCTGGCGCTGTCCGCCAGAGAGCTGTCGCGGAGATTATGGATACGATCTGCCACTCGCGAGCACCATCAACACGTGCCGCTCCATGGGCTCTGTTGACAGACCCTCTAGCGCTACCAGCGACAGCAGCACGACGAAGGTGTCCACTGCCAGATGTCCGCAGCCATTACTCCAGGAGCATCTTCGGCGTTGCATCCGCTTCCGGAATATTCTCTAATTCGACTCCAATGCCTGTGGCCGCCGTAAAATCCGACAGCATTTTTTGGATAGCCTCGCTCCTCGGATGCCCCACCATCAACACTGATAGACGCTGACCGGCAAATGGCGGGTCCTGAGCAGTCGCAGGTGTCGCAATGGCCAGTGCTGCGCTTAATTAGTGCGACGAGTCCGGTAATCGACTTAAGATCGTCTATAACATTTCAAGTCTTCGGCAACCCAACATTATGCTCCTCCGTGCGGAGGGTCCTGCTCTCTTCAAACCTCTAGCTCTTCGGCCCCCTCGCCGTGACGCGCCTTACCGACCCGCTTCCCCCGACCGAACTGACGCCACCCATTGTCAGCGACATCCAGGTCAAGAATATCGACAAGCCTGGCCGCGATTGCGTTACCGAGTGTCACGTGGCTCTCGGCGCTGAAATGCACCCCGTCAAGTGGGTCGACGGAGATCACTGAAGCGGCGTCGAAAAAGTCGATATCAGCTGCATTGGCAACTTGCTCATAGTGTTTAGCGAGTTGTCGAGATTTTTCGCTGGCTCCTGTTAGGGCTTCTGCCGGAAATCCCTGTTCCAAAACGGGAGGAGGTGCGACGAGCAGAACTTTCGGCGGCTCGCTAGCAATGACGCCGCACGGCATCTGCATTATTTTTAAAACAAGCTGATTGATATTCCGGGAAATGACCCAGGCGCTCAGGTTGAAGCGGGCATGGAGGTCGTTTGTTCCCAACATCAGAACGACACAATCGAGAGGGCGGTGAGTTTCCAGAGCAACTTTGAGCGACGTCAATCCGTTGCGATCGCCTCCACCCGTCGGGTCGTCGTAGATTGTCGTACGTCCCGGCTGAGCTTCCTCGATGATGTGCGCGCGCTCGCCGAGAACGGCTCGCACCACTCCTGGCCAACGGCTATTCGGGGGAAACCGATCGAGATCCGTCACGCTCTTCATAGGTGGCGTGCCATGCGTGTTGGAATCGCCGAAACATAAAATTACCGGTTGCCTGCTCATTAGTACCTTCCTGTTGCCCGGTGGCGTGCCCCGCCAGTCATGCGGGAGGCTTAAGAGGATGAAAGCATCGGACGCTGTGCGCCGAAGCGTGTGAAAACGGCGGTAGCGCCGTGCTGCATACACGCGTCCAACGGTCACATCGGGGCGCGTACCGGCATCCGGCATCTGAGCGTTCCAAATCTACCGCGGGCGCGCGGAACACCTTGCGGTCCTCATCGTCAAGCCGTGGTGACGCGTCCCAAAGGTCACGGGAGTATGGGTGAAGCCTTGACACGGCGATGCCGTCAACGTCGGCCTTTTCGACAATACTGCCGCGATACATGACCGCCACGTCATCCGCCAAATACTCAACGGACGTCAGGTCGTGCGAGATCACGAGGATCGCCACATCGCTTGTCGTACGTAGTTCATTCAGCAGATTAACAAGCTCCGCGCGTACGGATATATCGAGAGCCGAAGTCGGCTCGTCGGCTATAAGCAGCGCCGGTCTCAATGCCAGGCTTCGAGCTATGGCCACTCTTTGGCGCTGACCGCCGGAGATTTCCTCAGCGTTTCGCTCGGCGGCCGCGCTCGGAATCTTGACCAGGTTCAGAAGTTCATTGGCTCTCTTGCGCTGTTCTGCAGCAGTACCGACCCCATGGATCTTCATCGGTAGCATGACCTGGTCTAGAAGCGGCATGTGCGGCACGAGAGACCCGCCAGCATTCTGGAATATAACCCCTACCTTCCTGGAGACCCATTCTCGTCGGGCCTGATCGCCTTCGATCGCCTGCGGGTCGGTACCGCCGATGCGGATTTCGCCAGAGTGGCGAACTAGACCCGCAATCGCTTTCATAACCGTGGTTTTTCCCGAGCCGGACTCTCCGACCAGACCAAGGATTTTGCCCTTTAGAAGGGTTAAGCTCACGTCAAGCGCGCCGTAAATTGGTGGTCTCCCCTTTCCACCAAGGTATTCGACGGTGACGTTTTGAAGTCGAAGTGCCGGGATCGCGGACGTCATGCCACTACCTCCATTTTGACGCCAACTGGATTGTGGCAGGCAAGGCTCCGGCTTTGGTGATATTGAGTTTCTGGCCGCTCAGTTGCACATTGAGCAATCTCTGAGAGGCATCGCCCCGCAAATCGACATCCAGGGGAGAAATCCTTCGGACTCGGTACGGTACCAGGGATGGAATAGAGCTTCCGCTCGCGTCGTTCCATGGAACGGATCGCTTTTAACAGCCCGTCCGTATAGGGGTGTTTGGGAGTGCGTAGCGCCGCGAGCGCCGGACCACTTTCCACCACACGGCCGCCATACGCCACCGCGATCCGGTTTGCCGAGGTGGCGACCAATGCCAGGTCGTGGCTAATCAGCATGAGACTGAAGCCCAAATCACGGCGAAGGTCATTGATCAGTTGGAATATCTCCGCCTGAACGGAAACATCCAAAGCCGTTGTGGGCTCGTCCGCGACGAGGAGCTCTGGCCGGCGTGCAAGAGACATTGCAAGCGCAATGCGTTGGCACTGGCCGCCAGACAATTCGTGAGCATAGGCTGAAAGGACACGATGTGGCAGTCTGACCTGATCAAGCAGGTCCTTTGGTTTCAGGCCCTCTGTCTTTTCGCAAATCAGCGCCATCTGGCTCGATATTTTCTTCACAGGATTAAGGGCGGCGATCGAATCTTGCGGGAGAAAAGCGAGACGTCGTCCCCGGATTGACCGCAACTGTTTGTCCGAGGCTGCAAGAAGTTCCCGACCGCCAAACCTCACCGAGCCCGATGCCACCGCGCCGCGCGGCAGCAGACCAAGCACGGACTGGGCGATGAGAGATTTGCCGGAGCCAGATTCGCCGGCAAGTGCCAGTACCTCACCGCGCCGCACGTCAAATGTGACGCGATCGACTACGGCAACGTCCCCATAGTGAGCCGGTAACGACACGCTCAAGTCACGTACTTCGAGAAGCGGGGGTTCAGCGTCTGCGGCGGCATCACAAGACCGCTGTCCGCTTCGCGGAGCCGCGAACGTCTTTGACTTTGACAGGCGCTGCTTGCGGTTGCTGAGTGCGTCTCCTATCAGATTGACCGAAAGGGCAAACATTACGATCGCCAGACCGCCTGCCGTCGAGACCCACCAGCGTCCGGACGCCATCAACGCACGGCCACCGCTGACGATGTTTCCCCAAGACGGGGTCGGCGCTTGCACTCCAACGCCAATAAACGATAGAGCCGCTTCTAGCAGAACTGCATCAGCCAGCACGACGAGTGCAAAGGTCAGGACCATCGC
Organism: Ensifer sp. Root31; assembly: GCF_001424825.1. Taxonomy (NCBI): domain Bacteria; kingdom Pseudomonadati; phylum Pseudomonadota; class Alphaproteobacteria; order Hyphomicrobiales; family Rhizobiaceae; genus Ensifer; species Ensifer sp. Root31. Next base: position 141,488 of record NZ_LMCO01000014.1, read on the forward strand.
AGCCACCGACTTTCCCACCGCGCGCGTCAATATAAAGATGTTATTGGCTCCCGCTACTTGGAGCGCTTGTACATAGGTTTTACCGTACTCAGCTTGGATTGTGGCAGCCACTAACCGAGAGATTGGCGGCGTATAAAGCACGCTCAAGACAATGGCAGTCGTCAATGCACTTGGCACAAGCAATGTTGCCAACGCGATCGCCAGGATGACGCCGGGGAAAACCAGGACGAGATTGATCAGAAGGGTCACTCCCAAGCCGAGAACATCGCGCCGTACCGCGATGACCGCGCCAAGCAAGCAGCCGGCAAGTAACGCGAGGAGCGTGGCGCCGACAGAAATCATCACGGAGATGCGCGCGCCCCAGACCACCCGTGAAAAAACGTCCCGTCCCAATTCATCCGTGCCAAAAAGATGAACTCCGCCAGGCGCCAGCAACGGTCGCCCAATGCCTGTCCGCAAAGGGTCAAAGGGGGCTAGGAGACCGGGAACGGCCGCGGCGACCGCAGTGGCAACGAGAATAACAAGCGCTGCCCATTCGGCAACGCCGAGCCGGGACAAGAACTTTGCCATGTCAGTGACTCCCAACGCGCGACCGTGGATCGAGGAGGAACACGGCCACGTCCACCAGGACCGTTATAAGAAGGAAGATTGCCGCGACCAGCACCGCGACAGCGCGCAAGGTCCAGATATCCGCCTTGAGGGCGGCATCAACCACCAGACGCCCGATACCCGGCATTGAAAGCGCTGTTTCGATAAAGGCGGCACCTGCCAAGAGATAGCCCGCATAGAGCCCTAGGACCGTCACGGGGGCGATGGCCACGTTGCGAAGGAGATGCGAGAAAACAATGCGCGCGGGACTCAAACCTTGCGCCCGTGCAAAGCGCATATAATCTTTGTCAAGCTCTTCCAGGATTGCTGTGCGAATAATCCGAGCAAGTGCCCCGGCGATGGGTAGCGCGAGCATGGTAGAGGGAATAACCATGCATCTAAACCAAGCATACACCCCTCCCTCGGAGAGGCTCACGTAACCTCCCGTAGGAAACCATCGCAGCGTCACGGCAAACACCCCGACGGCCACGATTGACAGCCAGTAGTTGGGCGTGGACATCAACAACGTCGCTACGTTCTGGAAGAGCCGTCCGAGCCAACTATCATATTTAAGAGCCGCCAATGCGCCGATGAACGCGGCCACGACCAAGGCGACGGCGATCGCGCACCCGGTCAGCTGCAGCGTTACCGGCGTGACCTCACGCACCACCGTCCCGATGTCCTGACGTGAGACCAGCGTATGCCCGAAATCCCCGCGCAAAGCGTCGCCCAAAAACCGCACATAGCGGACTGGGATCGGATCATTGAAACCATTTTCCTCAAGCCACTTCGTTCGCTCCGCCGCGTCCGTAGGCTGCCCCAATCGCGTGATCGATGGATCGCCTGGCACCAGATCCACCAATACGAACACAAGAAAGGCGGCGGCAAAGAGCACCGGTATCGATTTGCCGATCCGCCATACTAAGAAGCCAATCCAGGAGGATTGTGTCGACGCTGTCATCCCTGACCTCCTCAGCCTCTGTTAACTGATATGGTCCGTACGTCGAGGGAGGCCGTCTGCAGCGGGACGACGCCATGAATATCGGCGGGGCGCCAGGCCGTCGGAACATCCCGGTGGAAAAGCAGGCTCATGGGCGTCTCCTCGAGGATGATGGCCTGAACCTCGGAGAGAAGCGCCGCCCTATCCACATCGCCAAGCATGCTCTTTTGCAAAAGCTCCTGCATGCGTTGGGCCTGTTCGCCCTTAAAGTGGTTCAGCTGCGCGGACCAGAAAGCCCCGTGGAACCATTCATAAAGCAACGATCCATCCCAACCGAACCATGACTGGTCTGTGATCGCGATGAGAACATCGTAGTTGGCGTTGACGACGTTGGAGTAGATGGCTTCACCGCCGACGTTCTGCTGAACATCAAAGCCCATTTCGCGCCATTTCGAAACGATCAGATTGGCTGCTGATTCATTCCAGGGAGTCAGGTATGTCTGACAGATGAACGCGCGACCATCAATTTTTAGACCGTCGGCATACCCCGCCTCGGCCAGCAACTCTCGAGCCTTATCGGGATTGTAGCCATACTGCGTCTCCGGCTCCCGGTAGAGCGGATGGTGCTGCGGCAGTAAGGACTTTGCGGGTTTGCCATTGCCGAATAGCGCGACGTTGATCAACTCATCCTTGTCGATCGCATACATCAGTGCTTGGCGGACTCGCTTGTCATCAAAAGGCGGCTTCGAGCAGTTGAACATTACAAAAGAAGCAAGAAAACCCGGCTGCAGCTCCACTTTGATCTCTGGATTTGACCGCAACGCGTCGAGATCCAGATCCCCGGGCTCCTCGACAATGGAAACCTCACCGACATCGAGTGCGGCAATGCGCGCCGCTGCATCGGTTATGATCTTGAGCTGAACTTTCTTGACTAACCCAGGTGTCGAGCCCTTGTAACCGTCAAACCGCTCCAGCACGACTTGGTCGTTGGCTGATGCGGCCACCATTCGATAGGGCCCGCTCCCAATTGGCTTGGCACCGAATTCCTCAAGGTCTCTCTGCACGAGGCTGCGAGGTGCGATCCCAACAACGGCAAGTCGATCCTTAAGAAGGTCCGTCGCGTACAGCAACTCGATTTCAACCGCGTTGTCGGCGATAGGCTTCGCCGTCTTTATGAAGGGTACGAACTGCCTATAGAACGAGCCGTTCTTCGCGTCGACGATGCGGTTGATGGAAAATGCCACGTCCTCCGCGGTTACCGGTTCGCCGTTATGAAAGACACTCCCAGTCCTAAACTTCACCCGGTACAGCGTCTCGCCTAACTGTTCAGGATCACCAATGGCGAGTTGGGCGCGTGTCTGCCTGTCTGAATAGGAGGTCTCGTAGAGGCGCTCAAAGATCAACAGGTTTGCCGCGATAACCGTGGAAGTCACCGCGACTGCCGGATCAAAGGAGCCGATGTCGCGCGCCATACCGATTTTCAATGTGGCGTCGCTGGCTGCCTCCTGGGCATCGGCACGGCTGCTTGCCAGGATGCCCGCACCAACGAGGGCACTCACGCTTGAAAGCATAAATGAGCGGCGGCTCATCGCCAGCTTCTGAATGTTTTGCGCGCACGCAGCAGCGCCACCTATGTCGTGCTTCGACATGTGCCCTCCTCCCGTTTCCTTTTTGCAGCACGAAGTGCTGCTTATCTCCCAGGAAGAGGCCTAATACATAATACGTATTATGTAAAGGAGAATTATGCTGGGTTGTTGAGCGCCAATATCTGACGGGCTTCCCGCCCCAGGGCTCGACCGAGCGCCAGATGGCCAGGTGCGTCCAAATGGACGCCGTCTGCGCTGACGCCGGCAACCGAATTGCAGTCGAAAAAGAAGCAGCCGGTGCGCTCCGCCACCTGGCTGAGGTATCCCGCGTGCCCCTCAAAGCGCCGCCACGCGTCTCCCCAGAACTCAGGCTCTGCTTTCTGCGTAATGGCGGGAGGTGCCACTATCAGTATTTCAGGGCTCCGCTCTGCTAACGCATAATAGCCTTTAACGTGCTGAATCAACGTAAGAACACCTCTGGCTGAAGTGAAGGCGGAGGCGTTGAACTGCACCTTGAAATCATTGGTGCCGAGCATGATCACGAGGAGATCGAGCGGTGCGTGGGTTTCAATAGACGCTACGATCAGACGCGCTCCGTTTTTATATTCTCCCTCGATTGGATCATCGAACACAGTCGTGCGTCCACTTAAGCCGTCCTCAACAACATCAATCCCGCGGCCAGCTTCCCCCGCCATTATGCGCGTCCACCGCTGCTCTTTGGGCATGCGTCCCGGTGGGAGTGCAAGATTGGTGAAAGGCGGGCATCCCCATGTGTTGGAATCGCCAAAGCAGAGTATCGTTGTCATGGTCGCTCCCGGATCATTCCTTGGCAGTTTGACTAAATACGTATCACCTATTATATACAAAGCGTATCCAAATCCGCTCCATCGGCGCATCCAGGAACTCAAGATGACTGTTTACCGCCGTCCCGATCCAATACCCCGAGCGAGCGCCCCTCGGGAAACCGGCGGCGCGTTGGCTCCTCTGCGCGAGCAGAACGCCGACCTTAACCAACTAGCAGCCAAACATATATTTATGGCCATTATTTCCAAACAGTGGGGTGCGAGTGGATATCTCCCGAAAGAGGAAGTACTTGGCGAACAGCTAAGGGTCAGCCGGACCGTCGTACGAGAGGCCACCAAATATCTCGCGGCGAAGTCTGTCGTGGAAACGCGCCGACGCCGAGGCACCGCGATCTTAGATTTCCACCTCTGGAATCTGATCGACCGTGAAGTTATCGATTGGATGAACGAAAGCGGGCAGTTCCCGAATGCCGGTGGAGATCTCCTCGACGCGTTGAAGTATACTCAGCCCGCATTGGCGGAGTATGTCGCTATGCAACCAGGGCCCTTCTCCGGCTTAATAGATATCGGCGAACGTATGAGCCTCGTCCCGGACGGCCAGCGGCCGAACCTGATACTTGAGTTCCACGAGCAAATTGCGATTCTCGCCGGAAATCCGTTTATGCGGAATCTGACTCTAAATGCTGTCGAAGGGCTCCGACGGCACCATCGCGATGTGCTCGGCGGCTTCGTGGCGTCGTGCCAAACCGGAGACTATCAAGACGCGGTCAGAGCGATATGCGATGGCAACGGCGAACGGGCGAGAACGACACTGCAAACGATATTTTTTCGTACGCCAGGCAGGCTCCCGTTTGATTCCGTTTACTCGAGCCTCGACACTTAGCGCTGCCAAACGGGCCAGAGCTGAGTTGATAATGTGCGATAGTCTTTGCCGGTAATTTTGGCACTGTTAGCCGCCTGCCTGGCGACGACACCCCGTTCCGGTGCTGGAGCCCGGCAAGGGCAATACGAAGACCGGGCGACTGTGGACCTACGTTCGCGATGGTCGCCCCTGGGGCGATGAGACGCCGCCCGCCGTCTCCTACTTCTACAGTCCGGATCGCAAGGGCGAGCATCCGAGACCCCCTAAAGCGTTAAGCTCACAGTGCCTATCAGTCCGCCGATGCACAGGGCGTGCTGATATGGGTAAATTGCGAACTTGTGCAATCAGGCGTCGGACAAAGCGCGGAAAAGCAAATCGGAATGTCGGATCGAACTAACCCAAGCCGAACTTCAGAACGATTACGTACTATTGGGAGTCTCAAAGCCCGCGGCCAGAACGTTCTCGCTCGGAATTCATAAGTTCCCGTCGCCGATCGGGCCTATCGGGCATTTCCTTGGTGAACTTCGTAAGCTCCTGCCCCGAAAGCTCACACCTTGTTGCGATGCCTCGCGCAACGTCCCAATAACGTTCCATTGGCGCCCCTCCGGGGGTGTTTCGAATTGTGTCAAAAGTCCTGCGGAGCTCCGCTACGTCCACATTATTTTGATCTTGCCTGCTTACAATATTCTGATCGCCAACCGCGCTGGCTGAATTTTCATTCGTTCTTCCGATGGAATTGTCACGCCTCTGCCGTAGCTCCGGCAGCAGTGGGCCCATATGGTATCTTGCCGGATGTCCACTCATCGCTGTGATCGCGTCCCATGTTTCGTGATTACCATTGTTATTATTAGCCAAATCAACGGCTTGACTAATGAGAGTTCGCCTATCGTCAGCGTTGAAGGCATCCAAATGCGGTCCTATCGCGGTAAGCATTTTTACCTTTTTTCTAGAATAGGAGACTCCGCTAGATAGCGCGCATATGTCGCTGACAAGACGGGATTTCACGTCGGAAGGCTGAAATTTCAGAATGGGAGCCATTGCTTTCACGCGATCCACGGCATCCGGGGCATGCTTTATTAGATCGTTTCCATAATAAGGAGCGACCATGACATTTTGATATAGCTCCCTGGCTAGTTGACCTGCCTCAGTAAGCTCCTTGTTATGATAGTTGTATTTAGCCACACGAGAAGAAGCGGAAGGGTTACCCGGGTCGAAATCACTCGGTGATACGAAAACACGGAGAGTTTTGCTGGTTTGTCCGATGGATTTGAGAGTTTTTGCGTCATGCACTGGGTTACCAGTCAGAGCCTCACCAAAAATTTGGTCCTTCACCTCGTTCGGCAATGTTTCCAAACGGGAGCGGCCCGACGGCGGCCCGTCGCGTCCCAGCCTGTTGAGTCTGCTCGTGCTGAGCGTGTCCCCGTCTACTGAGCTAATTGGCACCATGCCTTCAAAAACGGCATTCTCCGCCTCGTGATGCGTTTCTGGCAATTGGGAACTCTTTACCCGCGCAGACTTGTCACGTCCTAACAAGTGGGCCAGTCGTTGACGACCTCTACTGAGGAGGCGTCTCCACGGTGAATCATTAGGCATTTCTGAAATCCTTAGGCCGTGTTAAATTTATTGTGCGTAAGTCGTTATATATTGGCACAATATGCCTCCTCGTAAACGAAGGGGCAAGCGGCGCCTATTGGTGACCCTGGGAATCGCTCCGCAGGATGACACGGAATCGGATACGACATGGTCTCACTATTTCGCCGTCGCTTAGCGATGTGGCTCCTGTCGCGGACTTCATAACACGTACTAGCGCCCAACCGACCACCGTCAGAACCCGCAGTTTCTTTTCGGTCGCGAGCTGATCATGCACGAAGTCCATCCCCACACGTCGTTCGGACCGATCGCCATCTTCCCATCTTCCGAAAGCTTTGCCTTGACCCCGCGTTCGGCATCTTGTTGCGCAACTGCAGGCCCAAGTCTCTGTAAATGCGGTAGGTTCGCTTATGTTCGTGCCCCAACCTTCGCGTTCCAGCAGCACATGCACACGGCGGTAGCCGTAGCGCACGCGCGTTTCGCAAATCTCCCGAATACGATGTTCCAGGCCGGCCTGATCGGCACGGCGAGATGGTGTATTGGTAGGTCGACCGATCGAAGTTCAGCGCTCCACAGGCACGCAGGATCGAGATCATCCAATCCCGGCACATGCCCTTCATCACCTACGCTTGCGAGCAGGCCTCAGAGCTTTCGGCGGATAACATCCTGCACCATCTCGCGGTCCAGCGTCAGGTCCGCAACGATCTTCTTCAGCCGCGAATTCGTCCACGAGCTGCTTCAGCTTCTTCATCTCCGGCGGCAACAGACCCGCGTATTTTTTCTTCCAGTTGATTAGGTCGCTGGCTGATCCCAGCATTCCGGCAGATCTCCGCGACTGTCACCCCTTCATCAACGCCTTCTGCGCGTCCGAAAAACTGCGATGCTTTCATCGTCTTCCGTTCCTTTCCCAGCCAGGAAAAATCACCGGAAAACTCTAACCAAAATCGGTCCAGTTTGAAGGGTTCAGATCACCGCTGAGACGGAGGCACAATCGCCGGTCAATGTCATTGACGATTAACTGCCGTAGCGCTCCGCTGCCATCTCCAGTTTCAACTGAAACGTTTATCACATTCTGCGAGCCACCGTTTTGCAATATCGTCTAGCTAAAGTTAGACGTGATTTTTTCATCAGATACGGTGCGATCTTTCCACGATACAAGGGAATATAGAGTAACTGTTAGTCTCACGGCTCGCGTCCGGCCATTCAGAAAGCGGCGAACGAAGACCCCCAGACCGCACCGATAATCTACCATGGTACTTTAACCCGAGCCTCAACAAGATGATGGACAGGATGCTCAAGTCTCCCTCGCGAAACCATGTGTTGCCTCTAAGAGGCATCATGCGTCTCTGTTCCGGTCACTTCGGTCACCACACGGCTGAGCTCCGCATCCAGCTCGCGATAATGTTCGCAATAGATTTGGCCATTGTTGGTTTTTTCCTCGCTGGCCCATATCTTCAGAACCGAACGAGCTACGTGGTGATTAACTACGCCGTGGTGTTGTGGATTAGCGCGGAGCTAGTCGCCAAATGGGCCGCAACCTCGGGCGCTCGTCGCTTTTTGTCCAGACCGATGAACTGGCTCGATTTCCTTATTGTAGGTACGCTGCTCTTTCCCCAATATTTGTCGAGCTTTGCCTTCCTCCGTGTCGCGCGCATTTGGTCGATTGTACAACGACCGGTCTTTGCGCTTCTGTTGCGTCATCTCGGTCTGCGAACACAGATCGATGTTGTCATTGCCTTTATAAACCTCGTCGTCTTCCTCTTCCTCGTGACCGGCTTCGTTTACACCTTTTTTTTCCACCGGGAAGATATGGGCATCGGCTTTATTGACGCGCTCTACTTTACCGTCACTACTATGACCACTACGGGATTCGGCGACATTACACTGCCCGGGACGGCCGGAAAACTGACGTCGATCGTGACAATGATCATCGGGATATCTCTGTTCGTTCGCCTCGCCCAGGCTATCGTCCGGCCTTATAAGGTCACTTTCGATTGCTCAGTGTGCGGGCTGCAGCGCCACGATGCAGATGCAGTTCATTGCAAGGCGTGCGGCCACACTATTGATATCCGCGATGAGGGCATGTGAGATTCGATAACGATGCATCCTAGATGGTGTAACGGGCGGTGCCCAGCCAGCAAGGTTTGAAAGGCTGGTGGTCGTCCCTCACAATGATGGTGTCGCGGAGTCAGGAATGGCCTGCTCCATAGCATCACGGAGAGACGACCATGAAGCAGTATGCCGGCATCGACGTGTCATTGGAATGCTCAAGCGTGTGCGTGGTGGATGCGGATGGCCGCATTGTGCGGGAAGCAAAGATCCTCAGCGAACCCGATGCGCTGATCGCCTGGTTCGGCGAGCACGGCGTGGCGATGGAGCGAATTGGTCTGGAGGCCGGCCCTTTGTCGCAGTGGCTCCATGCCGGGATGGTGAAAGCAGGTCTTTCGGTCGAGCTGATTGAGACGCGCCACGTGCGGGCAGCCTTTAAGACGATGCCGGTCAAGACCGACAAGAAGGACGCACGGGGCATTGCGCAGTTGATGCGGCTTGGCTGGTTCAGACCGGTCCACTGCAAATCCCTTCCGGCCCAGGAGGTGCGTGCGCTGCTGACCGCCCGCAAGCTCATTCAGGGTAAGCTTCACGACATCGAGATGAGCATCCGGGGCATTCTGCGCGGCTTCGGCCTCAAGGTCGGGCCGACGACGCGACGCACCTATGCGGCACGGATCCGCGAGCTGATTGAGGGTCATCCGACACTGGAGGCGATCGCCGCGTCGCTATTGAAGGTGCGCGACACACTTGCTGACGAATTTGCAGGTTTTGAGCGCAAACTGCGCGCTATGGCTCGTCAGGACGACAACGCACTTCGGTTGATGACGACGCCCGGCGTCGGCGTCCTGGTGGCGCTGACATTTGTGTCGGCCATCGACGCTCCCGAGCGCTTCCGATCATCCCGAGCGGTGGGGCCGCATTTCGGATTGACGCCGAAGAAGTACCAATCGGGCGAAACCGACTATAGCGGTCGCATTTCAAAGATCGGCGATGTGGGCGTGCGAACCGCGCTCTACGAGGCGGCCAACGTCATCCTCACGCGACCGGTCAAAGGCTCCGATCTGAAGTGTTGGGCACTGGCGGTCGCCAGACGTGCGGGGCCTAGAAAGGCGCGTGTCGCGCTGGCCCGCAAGCTGGCGGTGGTGTTGCATCACATGCTCCGGGATAAAACCAACTTCATTCCCCACAAGGCCGCGCCAGCAATGGCCGCCTGAGCCGGAAGGAGACAACAGGACAGCTTTCGGGCGGGCACCACCATCAGCCGCCCGGAGCAAGGTCCCTTCGCCGGGACGATGGATGGGTTAGGCCGCCATACGGCAAGCAGCACTCAGGTGACTGCGCGTTCCTAGATTGGCCAGCCGGTCCTCAGCAGACCCCATACAGCAGCGGCCCAGCGCCGACTGCGGACAGAAGCAAGCACTCGGCGAGGGATTAAGCTCACAAGGGATTGACTCGGGAGAACCCGTTACAGAAGACCGTATGTTCGTGGGGTGAAGGTGGCCGCCCCCGCGGTAAGCTGAATTCGGGGGTTGCTCTGGATAGGCCGGAGCCGAGCCCCACGCTTAGCGAGGGCGAACCATGAAAGAAGATAGCGTAATTTTCATCGGCTTGGATACGTCCAAGCTGAAGATTTCGGTGGCGGTAGACCGTATGTTCGTGGGGTGAAGGTGGCCGCCCCCGCGGTAAGCTGAATTCGGGGGTTGCTCTGGATAGGCCGGAGCCGAGCCCCACGCTTAGCGAGGGCGAACCATGAAAGAAGATAGSGTAATTTTCATCGGCTTGGATACGTCCAAGCTGAAGATTTCGGTGGCGGTTGCGGATGGATTGCGCAACGGCGAGGTGCGGTTTTTCGGCGACATCCCCTCGGATCCGGCGTCGGTGGCATCGATGGTCAACAAACTTTCAAAGCGCGGAGCCAAGCTTCACTTTTGCTACGAGGCCGGTCCCACGGGTTACGGTCTTTATCGCCAGATTGTCGAACTGGGGCATGACTGCGTGGTGGTGGCACCGTCGCTGGTTCCCAAGCGTGCGGGCGACCGAGTGAAGACAAACCGCCGGGATGCCGTAAGCCTGGCGCGCCTGCATCGCGCGGGCGAGCTGACCGCGGTCTGGGTTCCGGACGAAGCTCATGAGGCGATCCGCGACCTGGTACGGGCTCGCGAGGCTGCCAACGACGCGTTGAAGCAGGCACGTCAGCAACTTCAGTCTTTCTTGTTGCGTCATGGCCGGATCTATACCGGCCGCACGCCTTGGACGCGTGCCCATACAAGATGGCTAACACGCCAGGCCTTCGATCACCCGGCCCACCAAATCCTGTTGGCAGAATATTGCCAGGCCATCGAGGATGCCGGCGTGCGTCTGGACAGGCTGACCCAGCTGGTGGTGGAGACCGCGGCATCCTGGTCGATGGCCCCGGTTGTGGCCGCCTACCAAGCAATGCGCGGCGTCGCGTTCATGACCGCGGTCACCTTTGTGGTCGAGATCGGCGATGTCAGGCGCTTTGATAATCCCCGTCAGTTGATGGCGTATCTTGGTCTTGTGCCGTCGGAAAGCTCGACGGGCGAACGGGTCAAGCGTGGGGGGATTACCAAGGCAGGCAACATGCGCGCGCGAAGGGTCCTCATAGAAGGCGCCTGGACATATCGCTTCCCGGCCCGTGTAAGCTCGACAATCCAAGCACGGCTGGAGGGACTGCCAAGGGCGGTTCGAGAGATTGCCTGGAAAGGCCAGGTGCGACTCTGCGCGCGCTATCGCAAGCTGATGGCGGCCGGCAAGCCGAAGGTCGTCGCTGTCACCGCCATTGCCCGAGAAATGGCAGCGTTCCTGTGGGCGATTGGACAGGAGGTCAATCCCAAGGCAAAGATCTAATGCCCATGGCAGGCTTGAAGAGAGACACATAACTCAAAAATTGAAATCATCTGCTGTTGGACAAGGCTGGAGACAGGGCTCCGGTGGGGGAACCCTCGTCGTCTGCTATGTGGCGGATAAAATCCATGCCCGATCCTAGACAGAGGCAGCCCCAGACGAAAACACGGAAATGCGGTACCCAACCCGCGCATAAGAGTATGCCAGCCGTCGTCTAAATGCCCTGTCTCCTGCCTTGTTCAACAGCTCCACGCATATGCTTTCGTCGTCAAAGCCGGAAAGGAAAGAGTTATGACTAAAAGCTTGCAAACGAACATAAGAGCAG